>CAKZNY010000049.1 GCA_937132145.1 uncultured Paracoccaceae bacterium
CTGAAACATCAGTCCTACCGATCGTTTTTCGGGTGGCATATGGTGTTTCGCATCCGCGATCACATGCCCGTCCAGCAAAACCCGCCCGCTGTCTTGACGATCCACCCCCGCCGCGATCCGCAAGGTTGTGGATTTGCCGCAACCCGATGGGCCGAGCAAACAGGTCACCTGCCCCGGTGCGAGCGTCAATGACAGCCGATCCACAACCGTTTGGCCGTCGAATTTGCGGGTGATCTCGTCCAGAACCAGTTTAGGTGTTTCGCTCAAGCGGAGGCTCCTGCCATGTATCCGATAGTTTTAATCGGGTATTAGCAACAGGATCACGCTTCGGCAACCCTCCGGCGCAAGGCAATGCCAATCAATCCGGCGGCAAAACCGATAAACAGCACGGCAAGGCAGATGAATAACAGGCGCTCGTATTTGTGGCCGTTGCCAAAAATGCTGATCACAAGGTCAGAGCTTTGATAGAAATACCCGACTGCACCGGTGACGGCGGCGGCGAAAGACACAAGGTACGACCAAAGCGGCATGCGTTGGTTGAAGCCGAGGCCCAGCACCAGAACGGGGGCGAGGAACATAGACGCCGTGCCGGAAACGGCCACGGCCGCGAACAGGTCTTTGGTTTCGGCCAGCAGGAATAACACCCCGCCGAGCATGAATACGGCCATCGCGATGCGGCCATTCACAACGCTGCGCGCGCCGAGTTTCATTTCGTCAATCGCCAGTCGCGCGGCGGAGGACAGGGCGGAATCCAGCGTGCTCATCGCCGAGATAAGCAGCGAGGCGACGATCAGGAAGTACACAAACGGGCCGAACATTTCTTGCCAAGTGCCAAGCAGTTGGCCGTTAACCAGTTCCGCACCCACAACGCTGGCTTGTACGCCGAACAGGGCGAAGCCGAAGATGCTTAGGGCCGAGAGCCAGAAGGCATGCAGGAAGGCGCGTTTGGTGGTGGCCTCGTCTGCCAGAAATCCGCGATCCATCATCACCGGATCATGCGCGGGGTACGAGGTGATTTGTAGCAGCGCAACCGCGAACAGCACCCAACCGTTGTACCCCCCCGAGATGCCGCTGGCCGTTAGAACTTTGGCGAACGAGAAGTCGGATGACGAAACCATCACCGCAAAAGCGATCAGGAATACGACCAGAAACAGCGCCATTTGCGCCACGTCCGTACGCAGGGATGCGCGCAGACCGCCAAGGGCGGAGTATGTCAAAGCGATCAGTGCCAACACGATCATGGCGACTTGTCCGGCTTGCTCGGAACCGCCATAAGCGGCGGTGAAAACCAGCCCGACGACGATCAGATTTGCGAAAACTTCTGACATTAAGCGCAGCGCAATTACCGCGTTATAACAAAGCACTCCGACGCGACCGTAATCTTGACGGAGCCAGTCTTGCAGGCTTCGCGCGCCCCGTTTACGAAGGCGCGAAATGATGACCATACCGGTCAGGAAGCTCATGTAATATGCGGTATAGGCCAGCGCACCTGCGACACCGTAATAATAACCAAGTATGGCCGCAGTCAGCAATGAGCGCGCGAATATCCATGTGGTGACTTGGCTGAAAACCAGCGTCAAAAGCCCGGGCGCGTTGCCTTGGGCGTCTGCGCCTGCAAAAAACGCCTCGGCTGTGCGCGCACGTGGTGACAGCAAGATGCTGCCCCCTGCGACAAGAACGACGAGGGCAACGAGGGCCTCTGGACTGGCGAAAAAATTCATGGGGCTGCTCCTGTTTGCTGTCCGGTTTGATAGCTTGTGAACTGGTCAATTCATAGCCCTTGAAATATCCGCCAACGAAGTTGTGAGGACGTGTTACAATTTGCATGTAAATAAAAAAGTCCGGCGCAAACCGGACTTTTAATGTTTCGAGTTGGGCGTGTAACTTACATCGTCGAGTTAACCGCGCCGCCGTCGAGCAAAATATTTTGTCCAACGATAAAACCTGCGTGTTGCGAACACAAAAACGCACACATCGCGCCGAAATCCGCGCTGGTGCCATACCGACGTGCGGGGATGGTTTCCATGCGTTGGGCGGCGGCCTCTTCCATGGTAATACCCTGTGCAGCAGACACGCCTTGGTCAAGACTGATCGCGCGATCCGTCGCATGAATACCCGGTAAAATGTTGTTAATGGTCACACCGTGCGGCGCTACCTGACGGCTGGTACCGCCAACATATCCGGTCAAACCGGCACGCGCAGCGTTTGACAGGCCAAGCACCGCAATCGGCGATTTGACGGACATCGACGTGATGTTAATCACCCGACCCCAGCCTTTTTCCATCATGCTTGGCAGAACCGCTTTCATCAACGTGATCGGCGTTAACATGTTGGCGTCAATCGCCGCAATAAAATCGTCGCGATCCCAGTCGGACCACATCCCCGGAGGAGGGCCACCCGCATTATTCACCAGAATATCGGGGGTGGGGCATGCAGCGAGAACTTTCGCCTGCCCCTCGGGAGTAGTAATATCACAGGCAACAGGCGTGACTTTCACACCGTATTTCGCCGCGATTTCTTCAGCGGTCGCAATCAACGTACTTTCGGTACGGGCGTTGATAACAAGATCCACGCCAGCCTCGGCCAGAGCTTCAGCACAGCCACGACCCAACCCTTTTGATGCACCGCAAACAATCGCGGTTTTGCCTTTAATTCCTAAGTCCATAGTTTTTTCCTTGGTTTACCCGCAAGTTACGCGAGTGATACGATTTGCCGTATCAAGATAGAAGTTTGTACGTGTCGGGTCATTTTCCATGCTAACCGTCTGGTTGTAACTGATCACACGCACTGGTCCGCCAACCTCGACGCCTGCAATCACACCTTCAGGCTGACCGATCATCCATTGCCACGTGCTGGAGTTACAAGCCGTCACGGCCATCGTTTGCGCGGCTGCTTGTTGGGTCGCTATGACATCAACTTGCTGAAAATACGTTGGAACGGTTGTTTGGCATGCCTGCAAAATAACCGCCGCTGTAATTAAAGTTGTGGTCAAGCGGGTTCTTTTAAAATTAATCATAAGAGTGCTCCTGTTTTTTTGCCCGTTATTGCGCGACCCTAACGATTTAGCGGCAGCCCGCCAACACAAATCTTGCCCTTTGTCGCGCCCTGCCTTATATCGCGAGCATGTTAGATAACACCAAAATCCACCCCGAAATCGCCCGTCGCCGTACGTTCGCAATCATCTCGCATCCCGATGCGGGTAAAACGACCCTGACAGAGAAATTCCTGCTGTTTGGCGGCGCGATCCAGATGGCTGGGCAAGTGCGGGCCAAGGGCAATGCGCGTCGCTCGCGCTCGGATTTCATGCAGATGGAAAAGGACCGTGGAATCTCGGTCTCGGCTTCGGCCATGTCGTTCGAATTTCGGGATTACTGGTTCAATCTGGTGGATACGCCGGGGCACGCGGATTTTTCCGAGGATACCTACCGCACGCTGACCGCTGTTGACGCTGCCATCATGGTGATTGACGGCGCGAAGGGCGTGGAGAGCCAGACGCAGAAGCTGTTCGAGGTTTGCCGCCTGCGCGACCTGCCCATCATAACTTTCTGTAACAAGATGGACCGTGAAAGCCGTGATATCTTTGAAATAATTGACGAAATTCAGGACAGTCTGGCGATTGATGTTTGCCCTGCGTCTTGGCCGATTGGCGTTGGCCGCGAATTCATCGGCACGTATGACATTTTCAATGACCGCATTATCCTGATGGATCGCGCCGACCGTAATATCAAGGCCGAGAGCATCCAGATTGATGGGCTGAACGATCCTGCGATTGAGGAACACGTGTCGGCCGAGCTGCTGGCCACCCTGCGCGAGGAGGTCGAGATGGTGCGGGAATTGCTGCCGAAGTTCGACCGCCAAGCGTTTATGGATGGCACGATGACACCGATCTGGTTCGGCTCGGCTATCAACTCGTTCGGGGTGCAGGAATTGATGGAAGGCATCGCGACGTACGGGCCGCCACCGCAAGTGCGCCCCGGAACCCCGCGCGATGTGGAGCCGTTCGAGAAGAAAGTCACCGGATTTGTCTTTAAGGTTCAGGCAAATATGGACCCGAAGCACCGCGACCGGATTGCATTCGTGCGGCTGTGTTCCGGTCATTTCAAGCGCGGAATGAAGTTGAAACATGTGCGCTCGGGGAAAATCATGGCGATTTCCAACCCCATGATGTTTCTGGCCAATGATCGCGCGCTGACTGAAGATGCATGGGCCGGTGACATCATCGGCATCCCCAACCACGGGCAATTGCGGATCGGGGACAGCCTGACGGAGGGCGAGAACATCCGCTTCACCGGCATCCCCTCGTTCGCGCCGGAGCTGTTGCAAACCGTGCGTGCAAATGATCCGCTGAAGGCGAAACATCTTGAAAAGGCGCTGAACCAGTTTGCCGAGGAAGGGGCTGCAAAACTGTTCAAACCCTCCATCGGATCCGGCTTTATCGTCGGCGTGGTCGGGCCGTTGCAATTCGAGGTTCTGGCCTCGCGGATCGAAATTGAATACGGCCTGCCTGTGCGGTTCGAACCCACACAGTTCACCTCGGCCCGCTGGGTTTCTGGCGAAAGGGAGGCGGTGGAAGCCTTCGTCAAAGCCAACATGGGCCACATGGCCGAAGACCACGACGGCGATCCGGTCTACTTGACGCGCCTGCAATGGGACATTGATCGGGTGGTGCGGGATTATCCGGATATTACGCTAACGGCGACGAAAGAGATGCAGGTGTAGGGTGTGCGGTTTCCGCGCACCGTTTTGCGGAGCGTAATGTTGTAATGGTGCGCGGGGACCGCACACCCTACGGGGTTATCCCAACAGCTCGTGACAGGTTTCTAACGCGTCGATCAACACGTCCACTTCCTCGACGGTGTTATACATTCCGAAGGATGCGCGAACCGTGGCCGTTACTCCCAAATGCTGCATCAATGGTTGTGCGCAATGGTTTCCGGCCCTGATCGCCACCCCTTTGCGGTCAACGATGGTGGAGATGTCATGGGCGTGCGCCGCGCCGTTCATGGTTAGCGAGAATATCGCGCCTTTGCCCGGGGCGTTGCCTTGGATGTTGATGTAATTCAGCCCGCGCAGGCGCGCGTTGGCGTATGTAAACAGCGTCGCCTCGTGCGCCGCGATGTTTTCCATGCCGATGTCCATCATGTATTCGAGCGCCACGCCCATACCGATAATCTGGATGATGGCGGGGGTGCCTGCCTCGAATTTATGGGGAGGGGTGTTGTAGGTAACGTTGTCTTTTGTCACCTCGTCAATCATATCGCCGCCCCCCATGAAGGGGCGCATCTCGGCTTGGCGTTCGGATTTGATGTAGATCGCGCCGGAGCCGGACGGACCGTAGAGTTTGTGGCCGGTGATGACATAGAAATCCGCATCAAGATCGGCGACATTAACCGGCATGTGGACCGTGGATTGCGAACCATCAACGCAAACCACCACGCCCTTTTCATGGGCCGCGGCAATGATCGTTTTAACATCGACGACAGTACCGAGAACATTCGACATGTGGGTGATTGCCACCATCTTGGTCCGCGGCGATATCGCGTCAATCACAGCTTGCGGATCAAGCGAGCCATCCTCGGCGATGTCGACCCATTTCAGCACTACACCCATGCGTTCGCGCAGGAAGTGCCATGGGACGATGTTGGCGTGATGCTCCATCACCGACAGAATAATTTCGTCACCGGCTTTCAGGTTGGGAACCGCCCAGCCATAAGACACAAGGTTCAGCCCCTCGGTCGAACCCGATGTGAATAGAATTTCTTCTTCACGCTCGGCCCCCAGGAATTTCTGCACAATACCGCGCACGGCCTCGTATTTGTCAGTTGCAATATTCGAGAGGTAATGCAGGCCGCGATGCACGTTCGCGTATTCCTCGGAATAACCGCGTACGACAGCATCGATCACCACCTGCGGTTTTTGCGCGGAGGCACCGTTATCAAGATAAACCAGAGGTTTTCCATACACTTCGCGCGACAGAATCGGGAAGTCTTTGCGGATCTCGTTTACGTCATACATTCGGGACCAGCTCCATCACGGGCAGGCCAAGAATGCTGGCCACAATAACCGATAAGGCACTTGCGATCAGGAACGCAACCAAGGCCACCACGAACCCCAGAAAAAGGTTTTTGGTTCCCAGAAGATGCGACCAGAAAACCGCTAATGTGTAAGGGCCCCACACGACGGTGAACAGCACTATGACCATGCCGAACGCGCCAAACAGAACCGAAGTCAGTATCATCACGCTTAGCAAGACAACCAGCAGGAAATTGAACCACAGGTAAACCGCCATCGCATCCGAAAAGGTTACTTTCACACGGACACTGCGCGCCAGCATCACCACAATCTGACTAACCAGAAAGGCGTTAACAAATTGCACGACCACATCCACCAATGGCACGGAGAACTTAACCGTCCATACCTCTGTGGTTTGTGACTGGATGAAAGTATACAGCAGAAATTGTGACAAAATCGTAAGGACCGCCAAAAGCAAGGCGGACTCGATCAGTATGTTTCTGGACAGGTTTAACCCTATCAAATTTGGTGCGGCGGTACGTGGCCGGAAGAAACTCTCCCTCGCCAGTTCCAGCAAGGGAATGGGCATTTAGATTACTCCGTTTGCCCTTAGATATAGTGCCCCGAACATACCTACAATACATAGCAGCGAAAGAGCTGCAAATAATGGGTAAAATCTTTTGAAACCGTGTGCTGCGGTGGCTCCGGCGGAGACAAACCAGATATATGGCAGCAAACCGAGCCATAATGGTGCCAGCGAGAGCGTCTCGCCGGACAAAAATGGCATGGAGCCTTCTAACTTGGCCAAGCTGACGGCAAGAATCGCTGCGAGTATTTCGAACGGGGCCGAAACGAACGAGCCCCAGAAAACCCCCGCGCGGGTGTCTTTCAAAGTGCCGGTACCACCGAAGAGGCGGAGGACTAATCCAAGAATAAACGCAAATACATAGATCGCGACGGTCCGCACCATCAACGCAACAACAAGTAACAGCGCAACATCGTTGGGCATCGCACTTGCGGTGATCGTTGTGGGGCTAACGACAGTTTTAACCGAGAAGGAAAGGAAGAAAATCAGGTCGGAAAGGAGGACGAAAAACAAAAGCCGCGACTCGGACGGGTGCTCGGCGATCAGGCGGCGGGTCGATGCTGGCATGTCTTTCCATGCATCTGTAACGCGCGCAACTAAACCTGTGCGATCTTGACGGTAAGTGCCGTAGCCGGCTTTGAAGCTTGTCGCGGATGGTTTGGTCTCGTTAATCATAGCAACCCCATACTCGTCTTCAAATAATACAATTTATACTTGGCAACTGTACTATAAAAACTTTGGATTTGAAAAGAATATTTAGTGAACCTCTGGATCAAGCGAAATATTTCGATCCCGTTCAGGTTTAGCATTACATTGCCATGTAACGTATGCCGGCCACCAGAACAGCCGCCAGGACTGCCAAAGTAGCGAAGATTGGAACCGCGTTTTCAATCCGGTTAGCGGCCGCCGCACCTTTGGAAACGAACCATACGAATGGGACCATACCCAGCCAGTAAGGGGTCATTTGGATGCCTTGGCTCTGTAAAAATGCGATACTTCCGTCGTATTGGTTGATAATAACGGCAAACTCGGAGATGATCAGGCCGATCGGTGCGGCAACAAATACGCCCCAGATAACACCAACACGGGTTTCATGTAGCGTAGCTTTACCACCGAATACCTTAAAGACAACGCCAACAACCAGTGCCAAAGCATAAATAGCGGTTGTGCGCAGCATCAATGCAACCATTAGCCAAAGAACCACATCGGTGCCCATCATTGCGGTGGCTGCTGCTGTTGGTGCGATCAGGGTTTTAAGCGCCCATGACAATGTGAAGATCATATCGGACAAAAGCACCAGCAACAAAAGGCGGGCTTCGGACGGCCGTTCGCTTATCAGCTCCAGAGTTGTGGCGCGCATATCGAAGAACGACCGGGCGAAGCGAACTGTAACGCTTGGACGAAGGTTTTTGGCTTCGTTTTGAGTATCTGTAATGTTGAGACTGACCATGCCCACGTCCTTTTTCTAAGTTGGGACCAACATGGTTTACAAGTTTGACGGAATTAGGGCAGGAGTGGGGCCATTATGCCCCAAGGCTGATAATTAAGGAAATACCTGTAAAAACAGCTAAAATAACACCGGAAACTCGCCATGTACTGCGAAACTCCTTAGCTTCGGCCAGCATTGCACCCCAAATCCACAAGATCGCGAAGACTAAAAGTACATTCAAGGCATTCAGCATATTCTGCCCCAAATCGCCACCTATCTGGATAAACACGCTAGCCAGCATCGCTTTGGTGATCAGGACCGGGCTAAGGACGGCCAGCCCCCAGAACAACGCATGACGCGCGTTTTTATTACCGCTAGTCGCCCCGAAAGGTCTGGCGATAAAGTGCGAGGCCCATGCGATCCCGTACATTAGAAACGGCAAAAAAAACATCACCACGAAGAACCACAGGATGATGCCGCCCGCGATGCTTTGCTCTGGCGTTTGCGACAAGTCTGTGGCGAGCAGACGCGGCAGGAAGCTTAGAAAAATCACGAAACAG
>CAKZNY010000050.1 GCA_937132145.1 uncultured Paracoccaceae bacterium
TGGAAGGGCCATCGCTCAACGGATAAAAGGTACGCCGGGGATAACAGGCTGATACTGCCCAAGAGTCCATATCGACGGCAGTGTTTGGCACCTCGATGTCGGCTCATCTCATCCTGGGGCTGGAGCAGGTCCCAAGGGTACGGCTGTTCGCCGTTTAAAGAGGTACGTGAGCTGGGTTTAGAACGTCGTGAGACAGTTCGGTCCCTATCTGCCGTGGGTGTAGGAGACTTGAGAGGAGTTGCCCCTAGTACGAGAGGACCGGGGTGAACGAACCACTGGTGGACCAATTGTCGTGCCAACGGCAGTGTTGGGTAGCTACGTTCGGACAGGATAACCGCTGAAGGCATCTAAGCGGGAAGCCCCCCTCAAAACAAGGTCTCCCTGAGGGCCGTGGAAGACCACCACGTCAATAGGCTGGAGATGTAAGTGCAGTAATGCATTCAGTTGACCAGTACTAATCGCCCGATAGGCTTGATTTGATCCAGTAATCGAAAGATGAAAATCTAAGATTACATCAAAATCAAAATTCAAAGACACCTAAGAAACAGTTAAAATAAACTAGAAAGACAATCTCGTGTATAACAGCCCCCTCAAAAGGGCTGTATTTGCTGTTCTTTTCTGGTTTGGTGGTCATAGCATGAGGTAAACACCCGATCCCATCTCGAACTCGGAAGTTAAGACCCATCGCGCCGATGGTACTGCATCTTAAGGTGTGGGAGAGTAGGTCACCGCCAAGCCTGATAAGAACAGCAAGCTCTCGAACGATCTCGAACATCCCCATCAAGGCCAAAAGCCCCAAAGGGGACCCAGACGCCAAGCGTCACACCTCCCGCGGGGTGGAGCAGCCCGGTAGCTCGTCAGGCTCATAACCTGAAGGTCGTAGGTTCAAATCCTACCCCCGCAACCAAATTAACCCTTAATAACAAAGACTTAGAACCCGACTTAAACACTCGGGTATTGTAAGCGCGCAAACACATCAACGCCACCTCAACGTTTGACAAGGCCGCTGGGAAAACCGCCGAAATCAACGATGTAGAATTTTACTTTCAACAAATTGGTTCAAAGTCCCCGATTTCAGTCGGAGGAGGTTCGGTCTAAGTTTGAAAAGCGTTATTCCAGTTAATAATCATCTTGAATGATAAACTCATCTTGTATGAATCAAAATTAGATGTCCGTTGTCAGCCTATTCTGTTAAAAACTCTTGTTGCTTTGAGCTTAGAAGGCTGATCCTTATTTCCATAAGATACTGCCTTTTCACGGCCGGCATTTCCGCCATGATTTCGGTGCAGGGTTTAGCTTCCACGATCATTCCGATCAATGGCGCAAATGCAGTTGGCACGTTTGTGTGGTTTGCTGGGCTTGGGGTGGGTTGCGTGTTTGTGTCGTTCTGTTTATACGATTCTCATCCCCCATAGGGGATAAGTGAAGTGCCGGGCTACAGGTTAGGCATCGAAGAACTGGGGGGCGGAGTTGCGTAGCGTTGTTTTGATATTCGGGCTTTTTTGGCTTGGCTTCGAGTTAACTATTGTCGCGTATCCGCATGTGCCAGATATCCAGCAGGAAATTTTGCAAGAAATTGCGGCGGATAACCGCGTGATGGGTCACGGGCATGACAGCAGTAGCTACGAGCACGAGACCCAGGCTATTCTGGCTGGACCCTCCTGGTTTGCTCCGCTTACACCATCTGATCATACCGGCCCTGTCAGGACGTTCATTTTTCGCCACCTGCCGGATAACCCGAATCGGCCTCCCGGGGTGGTTTAGAGTTAAATTTTCGCGTATTGACCGAAACTTTTTCACGGAACATCACATGACATTACTAAAACACTACATTGGACGCCAACCGGTGGTCCCGCTGCTTGCGATTGCAGCAATCCTCGCCCTGTGGAGCGACGCTGCGTTGGCCCATGCGGTGACGCTAGGCGACAAAGGCTATATTCAGGAGATCACGGGAACAAAGATCATCCCGTTTCTCTATCTGGGAGCCAAACACATGGTGACCGGATACGATCACATTCTTTTTCTGTTCGGAGTGATTTTCTTTCTCTACGGCATGAAAAATATCGCCATCTATGTCAGCCTATTTGCCATCGGTCATTCGACCACCATGCTTGCGGGCGTTTGGTTCAACTTTGGCATCAACAGCTATATCATTGATGCGATCATCGGTTTTTCGGTGGTCTACAAGGCGCTCGATAATCTCGGGGCCTTTCAAAAGTGGTTCGGAGTGCAGCCCAACACCAAGATGGCGACACTAATCTTCGGATTCTTGCACGGCTTCGGTCTGGCCTCGAAGATCATTGACTATAACATCTCGTCAGATGGTCTTTTGGCCAACCTGCTCGCCTTCAACGTCGGTGTCGAGGTGGGGCAACTTATGGCTCTCGCAGCAATTCTTCTCGTGATGAATCGCTGGCGTGCCACTCCCTCATTCGCGCGCCAAGCATACGGCGCAAACGTCCTGATGATGACTGCTGGCTTTGCCCTGATGGGCTTTCAAATTGTCGGCTACGTCATAACTTGAATTTCTGGAGACATTTCCAATGCAGAACGAACATGAAAATCTAAAAGCACCTATTTCCTCGTTGCGGGCCGAACGACCACAGGCGTCAAACCAAACTCCTGGTCTCGGAGATTCCGGGCATATCAAGGGAGTCGAAGCTACCTCTAGCGGTCTAATTCGGGCAACCCTCGGGGCTGCCCTTGCCGCCAGTGTGATCCTTACCGTCGTTTGGCTACCTGCTGAATATGGCATTGATCCTACCGGCATTGGCGGGGCTATTGGCCTGACCGAAATGGGAGACATCAAGCAGCAGCTTTACGCTGAAGCAGCTGCTGACGATGCTGCTGCTTGGGCAGCCACGTCTGCGACAGTCAACCCTGCACTGCTTGCCCAGCTAGATAGGATCGAGACGCAGATGATGGCAATAGTGGCAATAATCGGTGATGGTACCAAAGTGGCGACTTCCCGTCCGGCCGAACCGGTGGTCGGGCCAGCGTCGAATGCAGTCAAAGAAGCCGCGGCTGACACATCTGCTTGGCGCGACGAGGTGAGCTACACGCTCGCGTCTGGCGAGGGTATCGAGGTGAAGCTGGTCATGGAGAAAGGCGATGTAGCCACATTTGAGTGGACCGCGAATGGTGCATTGCTGAATTTTGATACCCATGGCGACGGAGGCGGGCAGAACATCTCTTATGATCAGGGGCGCGGGGTATCGGCGCAGCAGGATATTTTGACCGCGGCCTTCAGTGGAAATCACGGCTGGTTCTGGCGCAACCGGACGGATGCGCCGGTAACATTTACACTGCGAACTCGCGGCGAGTATAGCGAGATGAAGTCTCCATGATACTGCCGTCGATGAGCCTTGGTGCTTCATCGTCTGTACCCTGTATGATCAAGGCCTGATCCAGTTGGATGTGGGCCTGATTGTGCAGGGTATTCCTTTGGAAGGGATGTCAAGAGATTGTCCGACCTTCTGTCTCATAGGTCACGAGCTAAACACTCGCGTATTGTAAGCGCACAGCTATATCAACGCTGAAGGAGGCGGGCGGAAAGCCTAAAAGAGTTTTTGAGGCAACACTATAAAGCTCGATACACCCGTATGATCGCTTCCATCATTACTTCAACCGTTCCCACCATCCCGACGCGGCCATTGGGGATGGTAGTCGTCGATGACAATAGGATGCTTGTGCGGATGTTTGCCAAGAAGGTGGGGGTGGTCATCAGGAAGATCAGTGTGGCTGTGGGGCATTGCGCGGGAATCTCCGTAGGGCCAGAGCCACGCACCTGTTACCAGACCGGCAGTGGCTAGTATTGCCAGTATGAGCAGCGTTATTGTTGGCGTCGACACGGTGATCAACCATCCAGCCAAGGGGTAAGTGATTAGCCAGCACGCATGGGAGAGCGCGAACTGGGCCGCATAAATTGCGGGCCGGTCTTCGGAGTGCGCCGAGCGCTTAAGCAGGCGCCCTGAAGGTGTCAGAATCGTTGAGTATCCTAGCCCGATGATGAACCATCCGGCCAGAATTGCACTCCAGTTAAGCCCGAAAGTTTCTATGTAAATGGCTAACCCGAACAGCGTGGTAACGATGACTGCCGTTCCGGATAGCATGATTTTGCGATCCGGTCGCTTGCTAAGCAAGCGCGGTAAAACGATGGCCGCAAGCATAGATCCGCCACCAAATGCGCTGAGTGTTATTGCGACCTCTGTGACGCCGAGTTCGAGTTTGCCCTGAATAATCAAAACAGTGTTGACCAAAACCATCGCACCGGCTGCGGCCGCTGAAAAGTTCAACGAAAGAAGCCCGCGAAGGCGGGGGGTTGCGAGGTATATGCGCATGCCGCGCGTTGTGCGCTCATATATTCCACGTACTTTTGTTGATTTGGAAGTCGGCAATATCACAGAGACGACCAGTGCGGCCGAGGCGATGAAGCCCACGGACGTGCCAATAAAAAGCGCGTGATAGCTGACAACCGTCAACAGGATCGCGGCGAGGGCGGGGCTTATCAGGTTCTCCAAGTCATAGGCCAGACGGGAGAGTGACAAGGCTTGGGTGTAGTCCTCTTCCTTCGGTAAAATATCGGGAATGGTTGCCTGAAACGTGGGGGTGAAAGCCGCCGAGGCCGATTGCAGGACAAATATCAATATATATATCTGCCAAATTTCAGTTACGAAAGGCAGGCACAAGGCTACGGCCGCACGGATTATATCTAGCATAACCAGTACTTTACGCCGTGGAAAAAGATTAACAAAGGCGCCGGCAATAGGTGCGATGCCGACATAGGCTACCATCTTGATTGTGAATACTGTGCCAAGCACCAAGGCGGCCCGCTCGTCTGCGAGATCAAATGCCAGAAGTCCAAGGGCGATTGTCGCAAGGCCGGTCCCCAGCAACGCCACAATCTGGGCCATGAACAGGTGGCGGTAGGTGCGGTCGCCAAGGATTGAAAACATCGGTTCCCTTTCAGAGATATTTTGTGATGGCTTTGAATTCCGCCATGTCGGGCGGGCCGTTGGTTTTGGCCAAAGCGACATCAAGGCAATGGTCAATATGATCTTGAACGAGGGTGCGTTTCGCTTGCGCAACCGCTTTTTCAACGGCATGCAATTGCTGCGCGATATCCACGCAGGAGCGACCTGATTCCATCATACCAATGACGCTCAACAGATGCCCGTTGGCGCGTTTCAGCCGCATTACGATTTTTGGATGAGATGCATGTTCGGATGTATTTGTCATCGTACCTATATATCCCCCCCGGGAGGATAAAGCAAGCCTGTGAATGCAGTGTTGAGGGTCGCGAGATTGTATCGCAACCTTCTGATATAAACAGAAGGTCGCGATTCGGACTTTAGATGGAAGTTGGGGAGCCGTGATTTTCTGGCACGTCATAGCTGAGTTTCGCGATCAGCGGCGGAGCTTCGAACTTACCGCGCCGTCAAATTTCCAGCCTAATAAGTCCAGAGGGTTACCGTAACACACCAAGCGTCTCCGTTTTGCTGACATTTTGCTGACATTTGCTGTCAGAAGATTGTTAATCAACCTTATATATAGTCTCTACAGGCGGGTCTTGTCCGGCCCTGCTTTAACATTAATCAAGGATAAAAAATGAAAAAACTGTTTGTTCAAATAGCTTTAATTGCGTTGCTTGCCACTGGTAGCCACGCGTCCACTCATGTGGATGAAGAAGCTATAAACGAGGCGGTACTCGATTCTCTGAGCACCGCTTACGATCTTGCATGGTTCGACACCATCGAAATTACAATTGAAGATGATCTGGTTCGTGTACAAGCCGAAGGTGAAGTAATCGACGTCGAACGTACTTATTACATCTTCGACGGCTTTCTTGGTCCTCTGTTTGGCGCTGTTGAAGGTATCCATTCTGGTTCGGCATTGATCGATAGAGTGTTTGTTGATGGTGCTTGGATAACCGAAGTCGACGGAAACGTCGCAACAGATATGAGCTTCGATGAAACTTGTGACGAGTCGGGTTGCGATTTCAGTTTCGATGCAAGTGGTCCTGGATTCGACGTGAGCTACGACGTTAGCTGTGATGAATCCGGTTGTGATTACAGTTATGATCTAAGCAGCGAAGATTATGACGAAAGTGAAGATAAAGACGATTACGACGATGAGGATGAAGAAGAAGAAGACGATGAAGACGATGAAGATGATGATGACGAGGATGAAGACGACGACGACGACGATTAGGTCACTTTGCTCGGGAGTCTTAAATAGTAGTTAACTAGCTTCCGATTGTATCAGTTCAGAGTTAATCCAACGCCGGTCCCAATTCAAATTGTTGAAATGGGGGCGGCATTAATTCGTGACGGGCTCGGCGGAGTCAGAGGCGATGTATTACTGAAAGAGGCCTAATTGCTCCACCAGGTCGACCGTGAAAGCCCGACTTCTCTTCGAGATGGCTCGTCTGTAGCGCGATTGCGTCCGGCAAAAATCGCAGCGGGGGCATGGAAGTATCCAAGGCGTTGACCCCTGAAAATTGTCAGATTCAAGAATTTTAATCGCTTTTGCTTGATATCTAGACTAACCCTGTGACACGGAATTCTGAACACCCTCAATAGAAGTATTGAATTGCCAGATTGTATCGATCACTTCGATCACCCTATCTACCTCGTAAACTTCTTATACTTCACCCGCTTCGGATTAACCGAGTCCGCTCCTAAACGACGAATCTTATCCGCTTCGTAGTCCTCGAAGTTGCCCTCGAACCACTCGACGTGGGAGTTTCCCTCGAATGCCAGCATGTGCGTACATAGGCGATCGAGGAAGAAGCGGTCGTGCGAGATGATTACGGCGCAGCCGGCGAAATCGGTTAGGGCGTCCTCCAATGCGCGGAGGGTTTCGACGTCGAGGTCGTTGGTTGGCTCGTCGAGAAGCAGGACGTTGCCGCCGGTTCGTAGCAGTTTGGCGAGGTGCACGCGGTTGCGTTCGCCGCCTGACAACATGCCGATTTTCTTTTGCTGATCGCCGCCCTTGAAGTTGAACGCGCTGACGTAAGCGCGCGAGTTCATTTCGGCGTCACCCAGTTTGATGATGTCTTGCCCGTCGGAAATCTCGTCCCATACGGTTTTGCCATCCGCAAGCGCATCGCGGGACTGGTCAACGTAGGAAAGTTGCACCGTGTCGCCAAAGGTGACGGTGCCGCCGTCGGGTTGCTCGACGCCCGTCAGCATTTTGAACAAGGTCGTTTTACCCGAGCCGTTGGGGCCGATCACGCCAACGATACCGCCCGGCGGCAGGCTGAAGGATAAATCGTCGATCAGAAGGTTTTCGCCAAATCCCTTGGAGAGGTTTTCCACCTCGATCACCTTGGAGCCAAGGCGGGGGCCGTTGGGGATGATGATCTGGGCGCGGCCTATTTTCTCGCGCTCGGACTGGTTGGCTTTTTCGTTGTACGAATTAATACGGGCCTTGGATTTGGCTTGGCGGGCTTTGGGCGAGGCGCGCATCCATTCCAGCTCGCGCTCCAGCGTTTTTTGCTTGGATTTGTCCTCGCGGGCCTCTTGTGCCAGACGTTTGGCCTTCTGTTCCAGCCAAGTGGAGTAGTTGCCTTCGCAAGGGATGCCACGGCCACGGTCGAGTTCCAAAATCCAGCTTGTGATGTCATCAAGGAAATACCGGTCGTGGGTGACGATCAGGATTGTGCCTTTGTATTCAATAAGATGCTTCTGCAACCACGCGATAGTTTCTGCGTCCAAGTGGTTGGTCGGCTCGTCGAGCAGAAGCATATCGGGGGCTTCTAACAGCAGTTTGCAAAGCGCGATGCGGCGCAGTTCACCGCCCGATAAGGTCGAGATTTCAGCGTCATCCGGTGGGCAGCCGAGGGCCTCCATCGCGACGTCGATCTGGCTGTCGAGGTCCCAAAGGTTTTCCGCGTCGATGGCGTCTTGAAGGTTGGTCATTTCCTCCATCAACTCGTCGGAGTAATTGTCGGCGACTTCCATGGCGACTTCGTTAAACCGGTCGAGCTTGGCCTTCTTTTCCGCAACGCCCAGCATGACGTTATCCCGAACATTCAGGGTTTCGTCGAGCTTGGGTTCTTGGGGCAGATAGCCCACGCGCGCGCCTTTGGCGGCCCATGCCTCGCCGGAAAAATCCTTGTCGAGGCCGGCCATGATTTTCATCAGCGTCGATTTACCGGAGCCGTTATTGCCGACCACACCGATTTTCACGCCGGGCAGGAACGAGAGGTGGATGTCCTCGAACAATTTCTTGCCGCCGGGGAAGGTTTTGGAAACCCCTTCCATATGGTAAACGTATTTGTAAGAAGCCATGGTGCCACCCTTTAAGTGAATTCGTTTGAGGCGTTTTATCCAAAGGCGTGCGGCGGGGCAATGCATAAGCGTTGACAGGGGCGATTTGTGCAGGGAAAAGGGTGGCATGTTAGGATTTCCGAAAGCTTTCGATGATATGCGGGTTGGTCTGCTGGGCGGCTCGTTTGATCCGCCACATGCCGGACATGTGCATATTACGCGCCAAGCGTTGCGGCGTTTCGGGCTGGATCGGGTTTGGTGGCTGGTTAGTCCGGGGAACCCGTTGAAGGCTAACGGGCCTGCACCGATTGAAAAGCGGATGGCGGCGTGTCGAGAGATTATGCAGCATCCGAAGGTTTTGGTGACGGATATCGAGGTGAAACTGGGGACGCGGTTTACGGCGGATACTGTCGAGGCGCTGCAAGGCGTTTACCCGAACGTGAAGTTTGTTTGGCTGATGGGGGCGGATAATCTGGCGAGTGTCCACAAGTGGGATCGCTGGGAATGGATTTTCGAGAATGTGCCGATTGGCGTAACTTCGCGTCCCGAGGAACATCTGAAGGCGGCGGGGTCGAAGGCGGCGGTGAAATACCGTGCCGCCCGATTGCCCGTATTGAGC
>CAKZNY010000051.1 GCA_937132145.1 uncultured Paracoccaceae bacterium
AGTTATGTTGCCAGCTCCGGCGCGACGGTTGTTGAATTTGCAACGGCTGATGAAACCGTTGCCGCTGTTCGCTCCGGCGAAGTGGATTCGGTTCTGGCTGATCGTGCCTTCCTTGCCGACATTGTTGCAGACAGCAACGGCGAACTGGTGTTTGTTGGTGTCGTCGCAATCGGTGGCGGTGTAGGCATTGGTGTTCGTGAAAGCGACGGCGAGCTGAAAGCAGCCCTGAACGCGGCTATCGAGCAGATGAAAGCAGACGGCAGCTTGAACGAAATCCTGAAACGCTGGCTCGACATCGACGCCGGTTACTGATTTCCAACCTCGAGGGGCGGCGATTGCTGCCCCTCGAAACCTAGGCATTCCCCATGGAAATCTGCGCTGACCCCTCTTCCCTCGAAGGTATTAACTGGTGGATGTGTTACCTGACCACAGGCAAGCATCAGGCCTTTTACCTTAGTTTTGGCACAGTGCTGGCATTGCTGGCCTTTACCGCACCCGTTGTGATGGTGCTGGGTTTTGGCGGCGCGATGGCCCGAAAATCCAGAATCCCGCCGCTCCGCTGGTTTGGCCTTGCCTATACCAACATCGTGCGCGGCGTGCCTGACATCATCTTTTTCCTCTTTGTTCCCATCGCGATGGACCAAGGGATCGAATATCTTAGACATCAAATCAAATGCCCTGATGTGCTGGAACCCATCCGCCAAGGCAGCGACTTTGTTGTCTGCACGATCGCCAAAATGCCGCTGGGTTCCTCACCGCAATGGGTGCACGAGGTTTACGGGTTTTCATTAGCGTTAATCGCCTTTGCGCTGGTGTTCGGCGCCTTCGCGGCCAACACCCTGTACGGCGCTATGAACGCGGTCCCGCGCGCACAACTCGAAACAGCCGAGGCCTTCGGCATGTCCGAGCGCCAAGTTTTCTGGCGCATTCAAGTCAAACAAATGTGGGTTTACGCGCTACCCGGCCTGTCCAACCTGTGGATGATCCTGATTAAAGCCACCCCCTTGCTGTTCCTGCTAGGGGTCGAGGGCATTGTCTATTGGGCCCGCGAACTCGGCGGCTCCAAAACCACCCGTTTCACCTATCCGCACCCCGATTGGCGGCTGTATTATTTCGCGTTCCTGCTGGTGTTCTACCTGTTTATGACATGGGCGAGCGAGAATGTGTTTAACCGTATCAACAAACGTCTGTCCCACGGGCAGGCGATAGTGGGGGCGGATTCATGAGCTGCTATGATACGTTTATCGACTATGGCTTGCGCTCCATCGGGATTGGCGCACGCCTGCTGCCCAAGACAGATATCACGCTGTGCGACCAATTCGTGCTGATCGGCTCGGGCATGATCTGGAACGTCTACTTCGCTGTCATCGCTATGCTGTTTGGCTTTGGT
>CAKZNY010000052.1 GCA_937132145.1 uncultured Paracoccaceae bacterium
ATATCGACGGGATTTAAGGGGCGTCCGTAGGGTGCGTGGTCCCCACGCACCAACCCTCGAACCTTATACCGGTGCGTGGAAACCACGCACCCTACGCAAGAATCGCGGCACGAAAAAAGAGGCATTCGGGGGAAACCCGCGCCTGTATACCTGAAATGCTCGGGGAGGGTGATTTCCCTTGGTTTTCGGCGTTTTGGGTTAGAAACCGCCTGACGACTTCAAGTGCGAGGATACCGCGCCAAGGCCCAATCCTTGAGAATGTTGCTGACATATGCCGACCGATAATCGGCGCAACGATTGGGCAGTTTAGTGTGGTTGTTGCGAAAAAATGCAACGATAAATTAACAAATATACTGGCGCGATAAACCCGTTGAGCCTTTCGACCCATCTCGCTCGGTGATTTCGATTATACGCGGAAATGGTTAATGAATGGTTTATGGCGGCCAGTTTTCGGGCGCTAGTACTAAGTTATCCAACTGAAAAGCGGGCGGAGCATATTCAGGCTTTTGATGATTTCTTCGGACGTTTGGGGCATGGTTTCCCAAGCATTCAAGTCTGAACGACGTCGGGGGTTACCTCAGGGTTGCTTTTTACACCATATTCAAGAATACATATATAAAAAATTGGAGAGTATCGTGTTAACCAAACAAAACCTGTGGCGCAGCACGCCGCCTGCAATTTTTCCGATTTCACTGGGCTTTATGGGGTTGGCACTAGCGTGGCGCAATGCGTCGGATGTTTTGCCGATTCCCCAAGAGATCGGGGATTTGATGCTGGGGGTTTCAACGGCGTTTTTCCTGTTTTTTGCTGTCTCGTTTGTAGCGAAAATTATTGCACGGCCTGCCGTAGTGCTTGAGGACCTGAAGGTTTCGCCTGCCCGCGCCGGTGTTGCGGCGTTCCCGATGGCGATCATGCTGTTGGCGGCGGCGTTGTTGCCGCTGGGTGTGCAGGTGCCGCTGGTTTGGTGGACTGGTGTGGGGGTTTACTACATCGCGACCGGATTAGTGGCTTGGTCCATTCTTAAGGGTCCGCCCGAGGCGCGTATGTTCTCGCCCTTTCAATACCTCGCATTTGTAGGCCCGATCGTTGGGCCTATCGCGGGTATTCCGCTTGGGTATGTGACGGCCAGTTTCTGGTTGGCGATGGCGGCGATGATACCTTATATCGCGATCACGCTGGGGTATGGGTATAAACTGATGAAGGTGCTGCCTCCGGTTCCGTTGCGCCCATCCTTGGTGATCGTTTTGGCCCCGACAAGCCTTTTTGCATTGGCGTTTGGTGCATTGGAAATTGAATGGGCGTTCGTTCTGTTCTACTGGATGTCCGTAGCGTTCGCCGTTGTAATGCTGTTCTTTGCGATGTGGTTGACCAAAGGTGGTTTCACGCCGATATGGGGCAGCTTTACCTTTCCTGTCGCAACCTTCATCAACCTGAATATCTATGCTATCGGCAAGGGTATGGGGGTTGTTGCGACTACGGGGATGATCGCGGGATTGCTAATTGGCACTCCACTGATTTTCTATGTGATCTGGATGGCTAGCAAATTGTGGATCAAGGGCGAGTTGGCCAAGAAAACCGGTGCGGCGGTGGCTTGAGGGCGCCCCGCATAATGGGTGGAATGCCGAAAATGAAATAATATTTGTCAGTATGGCGGTAGCGCCGAGCGAAGCGAGGCCCGGCCCAACCGAAGGGCGGGAGTGCTCCTTTTGGGATAGGCGCGAGCTTTAAGGTAACTCTCCCGCCTGTCAGAGTTATTATTTGTTGTGCAAAAA
>CAKZNY010000053.1 GCA_937132145.1 uncultured Paracoccaceae bacterium
TTGATTGGTCGAAAGATTACAATCGGGATACTCTTTCGAACGACCTGGTGGCGGCGGTGATCGTGACGATCATGCTGATTCCGCAATCGCTGGCGTATGCCCTGTTGGCGGGCTTGCCAGCCGAGGTGGGGCTGTACGCCTCCATCGCGCCGCTGGTGCTTTACGCGATTTTTGGCACGTCGCGGGCGTTGGCGGTTGGTCCGGTGGCGGTGGCGTCTTTGATGACGGCAGCGGCGGTGGGCGAGTTGGCGTCGCAAGGCACACCTGAATACTACGCGGCGGCGATTGCGCTGGCGTTGATTTCTGGGCTGATGTTGCTGGTGATGGGTTTCTTGCGGTTAGGGTTCTTGGCCAACTTTCTTTCGCATCCGGTGATATCGGGCTTCATCACGGCCTCGGCCATCATCATTGCGACCAGCCAGTTGAAACATATTTTCGGTATTGATGCATCAGGGCATAACCTGCTGGAATTAGTGATTTCGCTGACGGCGCATATTTCCGAGGTTAATTATTACACCCTAAGTATTGGCGTGTTCGCAACGGCGTTTCTTTTCTGGGTGCGCGGAAACCTTAAGCCGATGTTGCGTAAAATCGGCCTTGGTCCGCGTCTGGCCGAGGTGGTCGCAAAGACTGGCCCGGTTGCTGCGGTCGCCGCGACCACGGCGGTTGTCTGGGCCATGGCGCTTGATGCAGAGGGTGTGCGGATCATCGGTGAAATTCCGGCGCGTCTGCCAATCCCTGCGATTCCAGCCTTTGATCTGGATTTGTGGCGCGCGATTGCGGTGCCTGCTTTGCTAATCTCGATTGTCGGGTATGTGGAAACCATTTCGGTAGCACAAACCTTGGCGGCGAAACGGCGGCAACGGATTGATCCGGATCAGGAGCTGATTGCACTTGGGGCGGCCAACGTCGGCTCGGCGATTTCTGGCGGATTTCCGGTTACGGGTGGTTTTTCGCGCTCTGTCGTGAACTTCGACGCTGGCGCAAAAACGCCAGCAGCGGGGGCTTTCACCGCCGTAGGAATTGCTATGGCGGCGCTGTTTCTGACCCCCTTATTGCATTTTCTGCCCAAGGCAACGCTGGCGGCGACGATTATTGTGGCTGTGCTTTCGCTGATTGATGTTGGTGCGTTGAAACGCACATGGACGTATTCGAAATCCGACTTTGCCGCGATGATGGCTACCATTTTGACCACACTTACATTCGGGGTGGAATTGGGGATTACGGCGGGCGTTGGCCTGTCGTTGTTCCTGCACCTTTATCGTTCGTCGCGCCCGCATTCCGCTGTTGTCGGACAAGTTCCGGGGACCGAGCATTTCCGTAATGTGAACCGCCACGAGGTGGTGGTGACGCCGGAAATCTTGTCTATTCGCATCGACGAGAGCCTCTATTTTGCCAACGCACGTTTTCTGGAGGATCGGGTTAACGACGCGGTTGCCGCCGACCCTGAAATTAAACATGTCGTACTAATGTGTTCGGCGGTTAACTATATTGATGCCTCCGCGCTGGAAAGCCTTGAGGCCATCAACGATCGCTTGCACGATGCCGATGTGATGTTGCACCTGTCCGAGGTGAAGGGGCCGGTTATGGACCGCCTGAAGCGCTCGAACTTTCTGGAACATTTGTCTGGGCGGATATATTTGACCCAGTTCGATGCGGTGCACACGATTAACCCGCATGTGGCCAATCGTGCGCTGGAAATGCCGCGGGGCGCGTGACGCAGCCATCCCGCACTCGATGCGGGATCACGCCTAGGCCGTAAGCCCTTCGGGT
>CAKZNY010000054.1 GCA_937132145.1 uncultured Paracoccaceae bacterium
TCGGCTAAATCGCGGGCGATACTGGCATCGTGGATGACCAGAACTGGGACGATAGGGGCGCGGGCGCAGACTTCGCGGTTCATTTTGCAGGCATCTTGGGCGGTTATCATGTGTTCACCATAACGTTTTTTCGGCCCGTGCGGGCCATGTTTTATCGTATTCTGGGCCACCAACCTCGCCATCAGTCATAGAGGCGAGGATTTCGCCCGCCGTGGGTAAGTCAGGCGCGGGTTTACCGCTCCAAAGGTCGGCGCGCATTACGGCGCGGGCGCATTGGAAATAGATTTCGTTGATCGTGATTAGCAGCACAGTGCGAGGCTCCTTGCCGGATTTGGCGAAGCGTTGCAGCAGGTGCGGGGTGGCGGATATCCGGCCTGTAGCGTTGACACGCACGATTGTGTCGGCGCCGGGCACGAGGAACATTAGCGACAGGCGGGGATCGCGGACGATGTTGCGAAGGGTGTCGATACGGTTATTCCCGCGCCAATCGGGTAGCGCGAGGGTTTTGTCGTCTTCGATAAAAACCACCTGCCCATTATCGCCGCGCGGTGTGCAATCCAGCCCTTCGGGGCCGACGGTGGCCAGTGCAACGAAGGGCGAGGCCTTGATGAACGCGGCGTATTCGGCGGTCACATGATCTGCGACCTTCAGCAGCGAAGGGGCCTTGGGTGTGCCGTAAAGGGCTTCGAGTTGCTCTATCGTTTCGATCATAAAACGGATGCTCCGGTTTCGGCGGGGCCGACGTTGCGGCGGA
This sequence comes from uncultured Paracoccaceae bacterium, assembly GCA_937132145.1. GTDB lineage: Bacteria > Pseudomonadota > Alphaproteobacteria > Rhodobacterales > Rhodobacteraceae > NORP23. The sequence continues at coordinate 755 of CAKZNY010000054.1, forward strand.
AAACCTCGAACATTTCGCGGCCTGTACCGAAGCCGTTGGCGGTGAGATCAACGGTGACTTTCGGGCGGTCAAGCGCGCCTTCGGTAAGCACGTCCAGCGTGCCGTTGACAGCATCCACTTTGATGATATCGCCGTCGGCGAGGCAGGCGAGGGGGCCACCAATGAGGGCCTCGGGCGACACATGGATGGCGGAGGGAACCTTGCCGGATGCACCGGACATGCGGCCGTCGGTTACCAGCGCCACCTTTTGTCCGCGTTCCTGCATGATGGTTAACAGAGGGGTCAGCGAGTGCAGCTCCGGCATGCCGTTGGCTTGCGGGCCTTGGAAACGGACGACGACGACCACGTCTTCGGTCAGCTCGCCAGCTTTGAACGCGGCTTTGACGGCCTCTTGGCTATGGAAAATGCGGGCGGGGGCGGTGATGATGTGTTTGTCTTTGGCAACGGCGGAAACCTTCATAACGCCCGAGCCGAGGTTGCCTTGCAGATGCGAAAGGCCGCCGGTTGGCTGGAAGGGTTCTGCGACGGTTTTGAGGATTTTATCGTTGAGGGATTTGGCTGTGCCTGCCTCCCATATTAATTTTCCGTCGCGCAGTTTGGGTTCTTGAGTGTATTGCGCCAATCCGGTTCCAACAACGGTTTGCGTGTCACCGTGGAGGTGGCCGGACGCCAGCAATTCGCCAATCATATAGCCCGTGCCGCCTGCTGCGTGGAAATGGTTAATGTCGGCGAGGCCGTTGGGGTAGACGCGGGCAATAAGGGGGGTGACGGCGGATATCTCCGAGAAATCCTGCCAGTCGAGCAGGATGCCAGCGGCGCGGGCCATGGCTAGAAGGTGGATCAACAGGTTGGTGGATCCCCCCGTGGCCATCAGCCCGACGATGCCGTTCACAAACGCTTTTTCGTCGAGAATATCGCAAACGGGTGTGTATTCATTGCCCAGCGCGGTGATAGCGAGGGAGCGTTTTGCGCCCTCGATCGTCAGGGCGTCGCGCAGGGGGGTGTTCGGGTTTACGAAACTGGCACCGGGCAGGTGTAACCCCATGAATTCCATCAACATCTGGTTGGTGTTGGCGGTGCCATAGAAGGTGCAGGTGCCGGGGCCGTGGTAGCTGGCCATCTCGGCTTTTAGCAGTTCTTCGCGGTCGATTTTGCCCTCGGCGAATAGTTTGCGCACTGCGACTTTGTCATCGTTGGACATGCCGGTGGTCATCGGGCCTGCGGGCAGGAACACCGCTGGCAGGTGGCCGAAAGTGGCGGCGGCGATGACCAAGCCGGGGATGATTTTATCACAAACGCCGAGGTAAACAGCGCTATCAAATACGTTGTGGCTAAGGGCGATACCTGCTGACATGGCGATGATATCGCGCGAGAACAGGGACAGTTCCATGCCTGCTTGGCCTTGGGTTACCCCGTCGCACATGGCGGGTACGCCGCCTGCGAATTGCGCGGTGCCGCCCACATCGTTGGCTGCCTTGCGGATCAGGTCGGGGTAGCGTTCAAACGGCTGATGGGCCGAGAGCATGTCGTTGTAGGCCGAGATAATTCCGATGTTTCCAGCGGAGGTTTTCGCCAGTGTTTCCTTATCACCCGAAGGGCTGGCGGCAAATGCGTGGGCAAGGTTGCCACAGGACAGATGTGCACGTCGCGGGCCTTCATCACGGGCGGCTTTCATACGATCCATATAGGCGGATCGGGAGGCCTCGCTTCGCTCGGCGATTGCGGCAGTTACACGCGTTATCGTATTGTTCAGCATTATCATACCTCTATTGGGCGCCAGCGGCGGCCGTC
>CAKZNY010000055.1 GCA_937132145.1 uncultured Paracoccaceae bacterium
CCTGCTTGGCTCGTTGAAATGCGATTGCGGGGCGCAATTACGCGCGGCACTGGCGCAGATCGGCGAAGAGGGCGCGGGGGTTTTATTATATATGAATCAGGAGGGGCGCGGGATTGGCCTTGCCAACAAGATGCGCGCCTATGCTTTGCAGGATCAGGGGTTCGATACGGTCGAGGCGAACCATCGGCTGGGTTTCGAGGATGACGAGCGCGATTTCCGGCTTGGCGCCGAGATGCTGAAGGCGATGGGTTTTAATGCGGTTCGGTTGATGACGAATAATCCGGCGAAGGTTGCAAAGATGGAGGATTCGGGCGTCGAGGTGGTAGAGCGCGTGCCGCTAATTGTCGGAAAAACCCCGTATAACGCTGATTACCTCGCCACCAAAGCCAAGAAGAGCGGTCATTTGTTGTGATAACCCTCGACCACCTGACACGCGCGGTAAAGGCGGGGCCATCCGGCGGCTCGTCTGACTATGACTTGAACCCAACCATTAAAGCGGCACTGCCGGTACGATCTCTGCGCCCCGCGGCCGTTCTTATTCCGCTGATCGAGCGCCAAAGCGGTTGGCAGGTGATCCTGACCAAACGAGCCTCTCACTTGAAGCATCACGCGGGGCAGGTTTCCTTTCCGGGGGGGAAGGTGGAGGCCGGTGAAACGGCCGAGGCGGCAGCTTTACGCGAGGCTGAAGAAGAGATTGGTCTGCCGGCCAGCGCCGTTCAGATGATCGGTTCGCTGAATGTACACGAGACGGTTACGAATTTCACTGTTACGCCGTTTGTCGGGCTGGCCAGTGATTTTCGCCCCGTGATTGATACGGGCGAGGTTGAGGAGGTGTTCGAAGTGCCGCTCGACTTCCTGATGGCGGCCAAAAACATGTCCATTCAAGGGCGAAACTGGCAGGGACATCGGCGGCAATACTACACGATCGCCTACGGCCCCTATTACATTTGGGGTGCAACGGCGAGGATGATCAAGGTTTTGGCGGATAGGGTGGCGCAATGCGGGTAACGGGGGATTGGCTGACGTCGCTTGACACGCAAGCGGTGCTGGGAATGTTGACGGATGCGGGGCATCAGGCATACGCGGTGGGCGGTTGTGTGCGAAATGCGTTGATGGAAGCACCCGTGGCGGATGTAGATATCGCAACCAGCGCCCTGCCCGAACAGGTGGTTCAACTGGCTGAGAACAAGGGCATGAAAGCCGTGCCAACAGGGCTGGAACACGGAACCATAACCGTTGTTAGCAACGGCGAGCCATACGAGATCACCACCTTTCGCAAGGATATCGACACAGACGGGCGTCACGCAGTCGTTGCATTTTCAGAGAACATCGAAGACGACGCCACCCGTCGTGACTTTACGGTTAACGCTCTTTACGTGGAAGCCAACGGAACGCTGCATGATCCGCTTTGCGGGCTGGCCGATATAAAGGCGCGCCGGATCCGGTTTATTGAGGACGCTTCACAGCGAATTGAAGAAGACTATCTGCGCATTTTACGGTTCTTCCGGTTTACCGCTTGGTACGGCGATCAAAGCTGCGGGTTTGATCCAGACGGATTGGCCGCCTGTGCAACGCATGTCGATGGAATTCAGGCGCTTTCGAAAGAACGGCTAGGGGCCGAGATGAAAAAGCTTCTTGCCGCCCCCGATCCCGCCCCCGCCTTGGCCGCAATGGCGGCGTGCGGAGTTCTGGCGAAAATTCTTCCCGGGGCCGACCCACAATATATCGCACCACTTGTGCATCTGGAACAGACTGCCGGAATTGCCCCAAGCTGGCAACGCAGGATGATCGCCATGGGCGGGGATGGCTATGTGAAACGGCTTAGGCTATCCAAGGCGGAAGGGCGGCAGCTGAAGGCCACAAAAATGGCCATGCAATCTGGCGACACTGCTAAAATCATGGCTTACTACTTTGGCGCAGAGGCGGCTTTAGACGCGGCACTAATAATGGCCGCAACCCTGTCCTCTCTCTTTGAAAATACTCAAATTCAGGACATTGCCGAGGGCGCGGCGGTGAAATTTCCAATCCGCGGGGCAGATTTGATCGGCAAATTTCACGCCGGACCGGAACTGGGTAAAGAGCTGACCCGACTGGAAAACCTCTGGGTTGCATCCGATTTCAAGGCAAGCAAAAAGGCGCTGTTACAGAGTTGACAGCCTCGCCCGCCCCTGTAAGGGTCACACGCTATGACCTAACGGATTACGTAATGTCTAAGTACCCACTCA
>CAKZNY010000056.1 GCA_937132145.1 uncultured Paracoccaceae bacterium
CGAGAGAAATCGGAAGTCGTGCTAATAGTTCCGTAAATCTGAACGTCTCCGTATCTATAACATTCCACCAAAGGTATCCAAACGACGCGGGTATTAAGATGTAGAATACGGAAGCAAGAAAGGAAAACCATTTATAACTTCTATCTTCACTTTTTGCAGTCTTGGAAAAGTCTCCTGACAATGCATTATTTCCTGTGACTCCAAATATCACATTTATTTTTCTAAGAATACCTTCGGCATCTTCAATTGCCTGATTGTGCCAGTCTGACAGAGATTTCGTTGCCTCAGATATACGGGCAGCATTTTTCGAAACAGTTTCTTCGGTATTATATTTAGCTTCGCGCAATTTTTTGAAGATGTCATCCAGCAATTTTTCGTGCTCCACGCGCCTTTTTGTTTGCCCTTCAGAAAACTTTTCCGTGATTTCTCCAAGCTTCTCTTTTATGTTGGTATCAAGCTGGGTTTCCCATTTTTCAAATTGGCCTTCTATGCGATTTTCGGAAACGCTTAAGGCCGCGTTTAATATTTCTATTTGTCCGGCTGTATCTTTTGACGACTGATTTATCTCGTCGATCGTTTCGTTCATATCTGAAAGAGCGTTCTCAACTTCCTTATATAATTCAGCAACCTGCGCGTCTGCAACAGCTTTTATCTCCTCTACTTTTTCTTCGCAGTCATCAAAGAACTTGTTGGCATCTGAACGAAAGATTTTTTGTATTCTTGGATATGCCGCGATTTGAAAGGCATAGGCGAAATAACTCTCAATTTGAGGCAAATGCATCCAATTATTTGCATTATTTGGAATGTGAGCAACAATCTGTTGTAGGTGCGAATCTAGATTATTTAATTCGTCGGCTGAAAATAGAAATGGTTCAGACTTCTCCAAGACCCACCGTAGATATTCAGCTTTCTTTTTTATGTCTTTATATCGGTCATCTGTTTTGTGTGTTTCGCTAAAGCCATCGAGCGCAATTTCGATATTGTCTAATTGTGACCATACTTGATGGTTTTCAAATTCAATCTGCTGCATGATAATTCCTCAAAAGGGAAATATACCGTATTTTCGCAATCTTGAAAAGTTAGTATAGCATTGCCCGTGAAATGATCCAGCTAGCTGCGAAATGTTGGAGGAGTTGTTGTCCAATGCAAGGGGAAGCCGGGGTTGAAGACGGTCACGTCCCCCGCGCCGGTTTTGATTTTGTCGGGGAAGGCCTGCGCGTCGGCATGTTTGGTTAGGGTGATCTTGTCGGTGTTGGGCGCGAGGCCGTAGAACGCGGGGCCATGTAGCGAGGTAAACCCCTCCAGCTTATCAAGCGCACTGGCGTTCTCGAACACATGGGCGAGGCACGACATGGTGTTGGTGGCAGAAAATACCCCCGCACAACCACAAGCACTTTCCTTATTCGGGTCAGTATGCGGCGCGCTGTCGGTGCCAAGAAAGAACCGTTTGTCGCCCGAAGTGGCGGCGGCTACCAGCGCCACCCGATGCTCCTCGCGCTTGGCGATGGGTAGGCAATAGTAATGCGGTTTGATCCCGCCAACCAGCAGGTCGTTGCGGTTGATAATCAGGTGATGCGTGGTGATCGTCGCGCCTAAGCGTTCGTCATGGGCCATCACATAAGCCACTCCGTCAGCTGTAGTGATATGCTCCATCACGACGCGCAGCTCAGGCACGCGACGGCGCAGCGGGTCTAGCACGCGGTCGATAAACACTGCCTCGCGGTCGAAGATATCCACGGATGGGTCAGTGACCTCGCCATGCACACACAGCGGCAAGCCGATCTCGGCCATGCGCTCCAGCACGCCTTGCACGCGGTCGAAATTTGCCACACCAGAATCAGAATTCGTCGTCGCCCCCGCTGGATACAGTTTTACGGCCGTAATCAGCCCCGAGGCATGGGCGGCCGCCACATCCTCGGCGTCCGTAGTCTCGGTCAGATAGAGCGTCATAAGCGGCACAAAACCCGCCCCCGCAGGCATAGCTGCCATAATCCGCGCGCGGTATGCTGCCGCATCTTTCGCGGTCACGACAGGAGGTACAAGATTAGGCATAACAATAGCCCGCCCGAAATCCCGAGCCGTCTCCGGCAGAATGCCTTCCAACATCGCCCCATCCCGAAGGTGGAGGTGCCAATCATCAGGGCGGGTGATGGTAAGGGTCTGGATCATGGGGATGGCTCCGGCGCGGATGGTTTGGGGGTTTATTAATAGAATTGATTTGGCG
>CAKZNY010000057.1 GCA_937132145.1 uncultured Paracoccaceae bacterium
GTCACCAAACCTAACGCTCGTGTGTAAAGTCGCCCCGTAGGGTGTGCGGTTCCCGCGCACCGTTCCAACATTACCCTCGATGTGCCCCATCGGCTAATGTCTTAACAAATGCCAAAATATCGGCCGTCGATTTTCCGTCCGCGATTTGCTTCACGATCGCCGTACCCACAACCGCACCATCGGCAATTCCCGCAATCGCTTGTGCTGTTTCTGGAGTGTTAATCCCGAAGCCCACGCAGACCGGAAGGTCGGTGCTGGCTTTGATGCGGGCAACCTCGGGGGCGACTATGGTGGAATCGGCACTTGCCGCGCCCGTCGTCCCGTTAACCGAAACATAATAGATGAAACCCGAGGTGTTTTGCAGTGCCGTCGGCAAGCGCTTGGCGTCCGTTGTTGGCGTGGTCAGGCGGATGAAGTTGATGCCCGCTGCCATTGCCGGAATGCACAGCTCCGCGTCTTCTTCGGGCGGGAGGTCGACGATGATCAGACCATCAACACCCGCCTCGACGGCCTCTTTCAGAAACGCATCGACACCTTTGTTATGGATTGGATTGTAATACCCCATCAGCTCGATGGGTGTCGTGTCATCCCCCTCGCGGAAATCCCGAACCAGTTGCAGAGTGCGGTTCAGGGTCATGCCCGCCTTGAGCGCGCGTTGCCCCGCTAGCTGGATATGTATGCCGTCAGCCATCGGGTCGGTGAAGGGCATGCCAAGCTCGATAATATCCACGCCCGCCGCAGGCATCCCGCGCACGATTGCCAAGCTGGCATCATAATCGGGATCACCCGCGATAATAAACGAAACGAAGGCGGATTTGCCTTGGGCTTTCAGGTCGGCAAATTTGGTGTCTATACGAGTCATGTCTGGCATCCCCTAGGTTTAGGCATGGTTTGCTTGATGAGAGCGGGAAAATCAATAGATGAGAGTTGTAATAATTCAGCCAACGCTTGCAATGTTCCCGATTTGTGCTAAGTAGCTTATGTAAGTTAAAGTAACGAGGAAGAATATGACCGATTCAGTGACAGTAACAAATTTTCCTGTCTCAGGCAGCCAAGAGCAAGTGGCGTATGATATGGCCAAGTTTATAGTCAGAAGTGTTGAAGATAAGAAATGGAAAGATTTTTCACGGGTTGAATTTCTGGACTTGGTTTCAGAATGCAGGCGGGCATTGTGCGTCAACAAACAATATAAATGAGTCGACGCAACGCATAAAAAAGTAGCTCACGTTCTTCGCCCCGTTTATTTATGTCTTGATAGAACGTATTCACCATTCTAGAAGCCCCGCAAACGTATTTCTTATATGGGGGCTGTCATGGGCTTCAAGACCGGTATCGTAGGCATGCCCAATGTGGGTAAATCGACACTCTTTAACGCGCTGACCAAAACCGCAGCGGCGCAGGCGGCGAATTTTCCGTTTTGCACGATTGAACCAAATACCGGCGTGGTTGGCGTGCCGGATGCGCGGCTGGACAAGCTGGCTTTGATCGCCGGTTCCAAGCAGATTTTGCCTGCGCAGATGACGTTTGTAGACATTGCGGGACTGGTGAAAGGGGCGTCCAAAGGCGAGGGTCTGGGGAACAAGTTTCTGGCCACCATCCGGGAATGTGACGCGATTGCCCATGTGCTGCGCTGTTTTGAAGACGACGACGTGACCCACGTGGATGGTCGCGTGAACCCTGTCGAGGACGCCGAGACGATCGAGACTGAACTGATGCTGGCCGACCTCGAAAGCATCGAAAAACGTATGGTTAATATCGTGCGTAAAGTGCGCGGTGGCGACAAGGATGCAATCGCTCAGGAACGTCTGTTGAACTTGGCCAAAGCGGCGCTGGAAGACGGCAAGCCTGCACGCACGGTTTCGATTGATGCGGATGATCGCGATACGTGGAATATGCTGCAACTGCTGACCGCCAAAGCGGTTCTGTTTGTGTGCAACGTCGAGGAAGAAAATGCCGCCGAAGGCAATGCCCATTCGGCGGCCGTGGCGAAAATGGCCGAAGAACAGGGTGCTGCGTCGGTGGTGATTTCCGCCGCGATTGAGGAGGAAATCAGCCAGCTGGAGCCTGACGAGGCGATGATGTTCCTCGAGGAAATGGGCCTGCACGAAGCTGGTCTGGATCGCTTAATCAAGGCAGGTTACGGCTTGTTACACTTGCAAACATATTTCACCGTTGGCCCGAAAGAGGCGCGTGCGTGGACGATCCATGCAGGCACCTCGGCCCCGCAAGCGGCGGGCGTTATTCATGGCGACTTTGAGCGCGGATTTATTCGCGCCGAGACCATCGCCTACGATGATTTCGTTGAGTTCAACGGGGAACAGGGTGCAAAAGAAGCCGGCAAGATGCGGTCGGAAGGCAAGACTTATATAGTCAAAGACGGTGACGTAATGCACTTCCTGTTT
>CAKZNY010000058.1 GCA_937132145.1 uncultured Paracoccaceae bacterium
CTCGGCCTGAAAGGCGGTGATCGGGGTGCCTGTTCGGGCGGCCTCGATCGCAGGGGCGGCGAGTTCAACCATCGGGATGCGCCCGAACTGGCTGTGGGCCTCGAACAATCCGGGGATCAGGCCCGGGGTGCCGATAGTGCCTGCGCCGCAATGGAATATCTGTTTGCTTTGGCCGAAATCCACCTCGATCTCGCGGATATCTACGTCCGCAAGGCTGCGTTTACGTTTGGGTGTCTGGATGAACGCATCGAGGATTTGAACTTTTCCATCGGGAGGCGACACCATCAGGAACCCGCCCCCCAGAGGCGAGGCCAGCACGGGTTCGGCAATACACGCCATCAACGCGCCCGCGATTGCGCCGTCCACAGCGGTGCCACCGGCGCGCAGAACCTCGGCTACGGTGTGGGTTGTCAGGTGATGGCCCGAAGCGACGGCGAAGTTTTCCATGGTATTCCTTGAAGCAAAAGACGCCGCCCATTTCGGGGCGACGTCCTGTTATTGTCAAGCTGATCGCGCGATTACTGCGCTTTGATTAAGACAGCCAGAACCTCGTCATCGACGAATGGTTCGTATTGTTTGAAGTTGTCAGCAAACATATTGGCCAGTTTCGCGGCTTGCACATCGTACTCAGCACCCTCGCTCCAGGTTTGGCGTGGATCCAGAAGAACCTTGGCCACACCTTTAACTGCGATAGGAACCTCGAAACCGAAGTTCGGATCAATGCGGAATTCGCGGTCATCCATGCTGCTGTCAAGCGCCGCACTTAGCAACGCGCGCGTCGCGCGGATCGGCATGCGAGAGCCAACACCCTTTGGACCACCCGTCCAGCCAGTGTTAACCAACCAGCATTTCGCACCGGTTTCCGCAATCTTCTTGCGCAGAAGGTTGCCGTAAACTTCGGGGCGACGTGGCATGAATGGCGCGCCAAAACATGTGGAAAACGTCGGGATGGGTTCAATAACGCCTTTTTCCGTACCCGGAACCTTGGCCGTGAAACCGGACAGGAAGTGGTACATGGCCTGCGCTGGCGTTAGGCGCGCAATTGGCGGCAGAACACCGAACGCATCACACGTCAGCATGATGATGTGCTTGGGAACACCACCGCGCGAGGTTTTCGACGCGTTTTCGATGTAATCAAGCGGATAAGCACAACGCATGTTTGGCGTCAGGCTGTCATCTGCGAAATCCAGCTCTTTGGTGTACGGGTCATAAACCATGTTCTCGATCACGGTCGCGAACTTGGTAGTGGTCGCGAATATCTCAGGCTCCACATCAGCGCTTAGGTTGATGGTCTTGGCATAGCAACCACCCTCGAAGTTGAAGATGCCCTCGTCCGACCAGCCGTGTTCATCGTCGCCGATCAACGTGCGTTCAGGATCAGCCGACAGGGTGGTTTTACCCGTGCCCGACAGACCAAAGAACACCGCGCTGTCGTTCACATCGCCGTGCGCATGGTTGGCAGAACAATGCATCGGCATCACGCCTTTTGCAGGCAACAGGTAGTTCAGGATCGAGAACACAGATTTTTTGTTCTCACCCGCATAAGAAGTGCCGCCAATCAGGACGAGTTTCTTCTCGAACGAGATCGCGATCACGGTTTCGGAGCGACACCCGTGACGTGCCGGATCAGCGTTGAAGCTGGGGCAGTTGATGATGGTGAACTCGGGCAGGAATGTTTCCAGCTCGGTTATATCGGGGCGGCGCAGAAGGTGGCGGATGAACAGGCCATGCCATGCCAGCTCGGTTATCACGCGCACATTCAGGCGGTATGCCGGATCAGCGCCGCCAAACAGATCGTTGACGTAAACCTCGCCACCTTTCATGTGAGCCAGCATATCGGTGTGCAGAACGTCGAAGTCCGCAGGGGCCATAGGTTTGTTGTTTTCCCACCAGATGGTATCTTCAACAGATGCATCGCGAACCACGAATTTATCGTTAGGCGAGCGTCCGGTGTGCTTGCCGGTGGAGACTAGAAAAGTGCCCCCGATACCGATCTCGCCTTCGCCATTGGCGACAGCTGCCTGCATAAGGGCCGCCTCGAGGAGGTTATAATTAATCTTTCCGACATCTGGAATGCCAGTCTTCCCTAACGTCTGGGTCGGGTTGACCTTGCCTGTTTCCATTGATGTACGCTCCTTAAAACATATCGAGGGGCTTACGCGTGCCATGACAAACCCCTCCCGAAAGAGAGATTACCGCAAAACCGGGAGGGCCAATCCCGACAATAAATTCGACAGCCTGCCGATTCTATCGTGCAGTAAAGAAGGCCCTCCCTATAACATGCCAATTTTGTGAATCCAGCAGGATTTAATCGCAGTGCACAATTTGTCTCAACTTAGCGGAAATAAGTAATTGAAACAGATGGGTTGCAACGTTGCTCCGCTTCCGCGACTATGTAAGTATCTATTAGCAACGGGGGGCGCACAATGGCTAGGATAGTATTAGTAGACGACGATAGAAATATTCTAACATCGGTTTCAATCGCATTGGAATCCGAAGGATACGAGGTGACAACTTTCACAGACGGGGTGAGCGCGCTTTCTTCGCTGTTGAACGACGAGCCGGACCTAGGTGTCTTTGACATCAAAATGCCGCGCATGGACGGTATGGAGCTGCTGCGCCGATTGCGAAAAACATCCGAGATGCCCGTGATTTTCCTGACCTCGAAAGACGATGAAATCGACGAGGTTCTTGGCCTGCGGATGGGGGCCGATGATTACATGCGCAAACCGTTCTCGCAACGCCTGTTGATCGAACGCATCAAGGCCATATTGCGCCGCAAAGAAGCGAACGAGGACAATGATGGACTACGTTCGCCCGAAGACAGCTCGTTTACGCGCGGCAATTTGCAAATGGACCCGTTGCGCCACAAAGTTGTCTGGAAAGGCGACGATGTTTCCCTGACGGTTACCGAATTCCTGCTGTTACAATCGCTGGCCGTTAGACCGGGCGTTGTCAAAAGCCGTGACCAATTGATGGACGTTGCCTACGACGACCAAGTCTACGTGGACGACCGCACAATCGACAGCCACATCAAACGTCTGCGCAAAAAACTGCGGAAGGACGATCCCGATTTTTCCTCGATCGAGACCCTTTACGGCATCGGTTATCGGTTTATCGAGACTTAATCCCCCATGCGTCGCCCCGAATTCCAGCGCCCGACGCCATCCATGGATACGGGCAAAGTGCGCACAAAAATTGACGGCGCGCTCAAGCGGTCACGTTCGCCTCTGACCCGCAAGATTATTATTTTCAACCTTGTGACCCTAAGTTTACTGGTATCGGGCATCCTGTTTCTTAGCCAGTCCCGCGCCAGCCTGATTGATCTTCGCAAACAAACCTTGGTGGCCGATGCGACTGTTCTGGCAATCTCGCTGGAATACCAGATGGAGTTTTCCGGCATCTCGGATTTATCCGAGCCCGTCTTATATACAACGCTCGAAGCGCTCGCAGAACCGATCAGTGCCCGTGCACAGTTGTTTTCACCCGACGGATATCTGATCACCGATATCGGCGCCCTCCCCGAAGTGTACGGCCGCGCCAGCCGTTTCACCGCGCCGCGCACAAATACTCTTAGCGATATCCTCAACGATGCCTGGAGCAGATTGGAAGCTGTATTTGTTAAACAACCCGCGCCGGCGGATGAATCCTATCTGATGGCGTTCCGTTCGGCGATTGCCATTCGCTCGATGATCGCGGACGATTCCACGCTTGCGACAACCATGAACGAAATTCAGCAATTGATCGTAACCGTGGCCGTCCCCGTGTCGCACGAGGGCGTGATGGTTGGTGCCATCGTTCTGTCCACACTTGGCGGCGAGATTGACACGTATATTCGAAACGAGCGTCAGCAAATCCTCGAAGTATTCATATTGGCAGCCGTGACCTCGATCTTCCTTTCCATCCTGCTTGCCAACACCATCGGCCGTCCGTTACGTCAACTGGCAATGGCCGCGCAAAAAAGCAGCGTCCAGAATTCCGGCCGCATTAACCCGGGCCGTATCGACATCCCGGATCTAACCTCGCGCCCTGATGAAATTGGCGACCTATCCCGCCAGTTGCGCAACATGACCACCGCACTTTACGACCGAATTGAGGCAAACGAGGCTTTTGCCGCCGATGTTGCCCACGAGCTTAAAAACCCGCTGACCTCGCTTGGCTCCGCTGTGGAAACCATGCGGCTGGTCAAGGACACGGCTGCGCGGGACCGCCTGATGAATATCATCCGCGACGATGTGAACCGCATGGACCGCCTTATCACCGACATCTCCAACGCTTCGCGTCTGGATTCAGAGCTGGCGACGGATAAGATGGTCTCGATCGACGTGGTCAAGATGTTGGGAAATCTGGTCGCCTACCAATCGGAACTGGCGGTGGCTGACGGTGTATCGATAATTGCAAATTTTGACGAAGCCACACCGAACATCCTCGGGCTTGAAAGCCGTCTGGCGCAGGTGTTCGTCAACTTGATAACGAATGCTATTTCCTTTGTTCCCAAAGGTGGTTCTGTCACCGTAAGCGCCTTCCCATACGAGCGCGACGAGGTTGCTATCGTGATTGAGGACACTGGCTGTGGCATCCCCAAAGAAAGTCTGGAAGACGTTTTCGAGCGTTTCTATTCCAGCCGACCCGAACAGGATTTCGGCAACAACTCCGGACTGGGCCTATCTATTTCCAAACAGATCGTCGAAGCGCACGGCGGCGAGATATGGGCGGAGAACATCTATGGTGATGATCCCAACACCCCGACCGGTGCGCGTTTCACTGTCCTTCTGCCGGTCTGATGACGACCCGGTCCACCCAGCATGGAACCTGCGTGGCTTACGGCCCGTCGGGTCTGTTGATCATCGGCACCTCGGGTTCCGGAAAATCCGCACTGGCCCTTGCCTTGATGGGAATGGGCGCGGTTCTGGTGGCAGACGACCGCGTGATCGTATCCAGCGTTGAGGGCGTACTAACCGCCCAGTGCCCCCCCGCCATCAAAGGCATGATCGAGGCGCGCGGCATCGGGCTTTTGGCAGCCAAAACCCAACCAACCGCTATCATCACCCGCGTCGTCGATCTGGACCAAATCGAGCCGGATCGCCTGCCGCCCCGCCGCTCCTTCACGATTTTGGGTGTTGAAGTTGATCTCGTTTATGGCAAAGATACCCCGAATCTCGCTGCCGCGCTCAACCAACTGATGCAAATCGGACGGGTAGAGTGACCAACCCAGAGGCCGAAATGTCCGTTAAGACCGATAAACCCATCCTGTTGATCACCGGCTCTGCGGGGGCCGGGCGATCCACAGCGATCCATATTCTTGAGGATATGGGCTATGAGGCTATCGACAATCTGCCCATGCATCTGCTGCCGCGCCTGCTGTCAGGTGGTCCGGTGGAGCGCCCGCTCGCGATTGGTATTGATACGCGAACACGCGGCTTTGACCCCACCGCCATTCTGGAAATTCTGGACAGTGACGCGCAAACCCCGCCGACCCTCGTGTTCCTCGATTGCAACGAGGAAACCCTGCTGCGCCGCTATACAGAAACCCGCCGCCGCCATCCTGCGGCCCCCGACGAGGCCCCTATCGTCGGCATTCGCTACGAAATCGAGTTGCTGCAAGGGCTACGCGAGCGCGCCGACATTCTGATCGATACCACCGACTTTTCCCCACATGATCTAAAGGCCGAAATGGGTCGGATGTTCGATTACGACCAATCCTACAGTCTGGCGATATCGGTGCAGTCCTTTTCCTACAAACGCGGCACGCCGCGCGGGGTTGATATGATCATCGATTGCCGGTTCTTGCAGAACCCCCACTGGCAAGAAGACCTGCGTGCGCTAAACGGCAAAGATGCAGCCGTTGCCAATTACGTAAAGGCCGACCCGCTGTATGATGCGTTCTTTGAACAGCTCTGCGACATGTGTCGCCTTCTGCTGCCTGCGTACCGTAAAGAGGGTAAAGCTTATTTTTCTATCGGGCTCGGGTGTTCAGGTGGAAAACACAGATCCGTGTGTGTGACAGAAAACCTCGCAAAACAGCTTGCGGAAGATGGCTGGCAGGTGTCTATTCGCCACCGAGAATTGGACCGCCTGCTTGAATCGTTGGTGGCACTGAAAGGAACGGCCCCGAAGTGATTGGAATCGTAATTGTAGCCCATGGCGGTTTAGCGCGCGAATATCTTTTAGCGCTGGAACATGTTGTCGGCCAACAATCCGGCATCCAGTCCGTCGCCATCGGTGCAGACTGCGACCGCACAGCCAAACAAGCCGAAATCAATTCCGCTGTTAAGGCCGTAGACACGGGCGACGGCGTCGTAGTGGTCACCGATATGTTCGGCGGCACACCCTCCAACTTGGCCGTCGAGGCCTGCAAAGCTGCAAACCGCGCTGTCATCTATGGCACCAACCTGCCGTTACTGGTGAAACTCTCCAAAGCCCGTCGAATGGATTTGAAAGAGGCCGTCGCACGCGCTGTCACCGCAGGTCACAAGTATCTGGATTGCACCACAATAATCACGGCTTAACGCAAAGGGTTCGTTATGATCCTCGACATCAAAAATGTAAAAGGTCTGCACGCCCGTGCTTCCGCCAAATTTGTCGAAGTGGTCGAGGGGTTCGATGCCGACACCGTTGTCTCGCGTGATGGTCAGGAAGCGTCGGGTGACAGCATCATGGGGCTACTTATGCTGGCCGCCGCATGTGGTTCTCAGGTCGAAGTTAAAACGACTGGCCCGCAAGCCAAAGAGTTGGAAACCGCGCTTAAAAAGCTGGTAGACGGGCTGTTTGGCGAAGGTACGTAATTATTTCTCGAACTCATAACCGGCTTCAACCATCAAGCGGTCCGAATTCGTCTCGATGACATTTTCCAATTTGGTCATGAATTCTTGCAATTCCATCCCTGCCGGAATGGGTTCCAGAAATTCCAGTACCGCTGTCCCTGGTTTACGAATAGGCGAACGCCGCGCCCAGAACACGCCCACATTCGTTGCAACCGGCACACATGTTTTTTCCATGCGCGTATAAATCACGCCAGCCCCGATTTTATACGCACCCTTATAGCCTGGTAAAACCCGCGTCCCCTGTGGAAATATCGTCGTTTGCCCCGGATCTTTGTCGGCCTCAAGGTGCTTGACCATTTCCTTGATCGCCGAGCCTTTCTTGCCCCGCGCAACTGGCGGGCACCCGATGCGCCACCCGTAAAGCCCGACCACAGGGGCCCAGAGCAGCTCCCGCTTCATAATAAATCTCACGCGCGGCAAGATATAGGCCAGCATCAGAATATCCATAAAAGACATATGCTTGGAGCAAACCAACACCTCGCCATCGGGCACTTTCCCACGGAATTCCACATGCAAACCGCAGGTCACGCGGTACAGCCAGAAAACCGATGCACAGTACCCTTTAATAACCATCAACGCACCCGCGCGCGACCAGATCGCCAGCGGCAACCCGAAAATCCCGAACATCGCCAACAGCACATACATCATTAAATTGGCAAACTGGGAACGAATAAGCAGCATGAAACCCACCTGAATTTATCTCTTTGAAACCGTTTATCTTTCACGGCTTCAAAACACAACATCACCTGTTTGCCTCGCAACGCTTGGAAAGCTGTGGCGTCATGGGTAAAACTGTATTTACAGGTGATTCGTTTTATGCGAATCTGTATTTTTTCACCGAGGTGGTTATGCGAATTACATGTCCAACCTGTTCAACACAATACGATGTTGACGAGAACGATATTGCCTTCACAGATCAGGACGTCCAATGCACGGAATGCATGACCATATGGACACAAGCCCGAAACGGTGAAGCCACCAACCCGCGTCTAGCTGACGAGCTGTCCGAAAGCGGCGAGGAAATCGCAACCGATGCTGAAAATGTTCCGGACGAGGAAAACCGCGAGGTTGAGGATACCGCTTCTGATCCGGAAGAAGGCGAGGACGCTACAGAACCGGAAGATCTTGAGGTCCCTGAGGCGGATGTAGACGATGTCGATGAGGACCCCGCAGAGGAAGAACCCGAGGCCCAAGAGGAGGACTCCGAGGAAAACCCGATCTGGAAAGAAATCGCCGAACTAGCAAAAGAAGCCCGCGCTGATACAGAAAGCGAAAACACCGCCGAAACCGCGTATACCCCCCCCGACGACATGCCTCCGATCCAAAGTTCTCCGGTGATTCCTGACGAGGTGGAACCCACCGTTAACGAATCCGAAGAAGAGGAACACCCATGGGAGGTGGCCGCCGAAGCCGAAGAAGGTTTCTCGGATTTCGTCTGGAGCGACCCGTCCGACGACGACGCCAATGAAGCGGAAAAAGATGACGAGCCCTCCGATGACGATGAACCTGAATTCACCCCGCTAACAGACGCATCCGGTGGGCCGCTTGAAGAAATGGACGACAATTCGATCTCCGCAGCCTTTAACGATCAAATGGCCATAGAGGATGCCCTCGAAGACGAGCCCAAACCCGAAGAACGCGATATTACAGACATTCCGGTCGAGCTTGGCGGACCTCGGGCGCGCGTCCCGAACGTGGAAGCCTTGAAGGATTCCGTTCGCTCTAAATCTGTCGAATTAACGAAAGACGAGTTAAAAGAGCAAGTCCCCGCGCGCAGGTTCCGCCGCGGATTCTCTTTGATTTTGCTAATCTTTGTGGCCCTTGGCGCAGTCTACATCTCCCGTAGCACGATCACCGAATACCTGCCCGTAGTCGGGCCGTATCTCGAAACCTACGCCACTTTCGTTGATCTACTCCGCGCCAAATCCGAAGTTCTAGGGGCATATGTGTGGGATCAGATGATGCAGGGTTATGACTGGATCATAGCCAAATTCTTCAGCTAAAAACGCTCTAACAACCGTTTCAGATACTCGATTTCTGCCTCAGGCCGATCAATGTCACCTGACCTGCGCCGGATTTCATCCAGCAACTCTCGCGCCCGTTCCGAGGCATTTTGATCAGGCACATAGGTCTCGCCTGACTCCATCGTGCCCGTGCGCCCCAATG
>CAKZNY010000059.1 GCA_937132145.1 uncultured Paracoccaceae bacterium
CGCGTTTTAGGTCTGAAGTCATCTGACCGCACCATATGTAAAGCTGCAATCATCGCGCTACTCGAACTCCATAATCACGGCATCAACCGCTAGGCTGTCGCCCGCGCTTGCGTTGATTTTGGAGACCACGGCTTTCTTCTCGGCGCGTAGGACGTTTTCCATTTTCATCGCCTCTACAGTGCAAAGCGCCTGACCTTCCTGCACCTCGTCGCCGACCTCGACCACAACGGAAACCACCAATCCCGGCATCGGGCATAGCAACAGTTTGGAGGTGTCGGGCGGGGTTTTCTCGATCATGTATTTGGACAGCTCGAACAGGCGCGGGGTGCGGATGATGACGTTCAAATCCGCGCCGCGATGACGCATGCGGAAACCGCTGGAAATCTGGTTGACCTTGGCGATCACCGTCTCGCCGGAAATATCGAGATACACCAGCCCCTCGCCCGGTTTCCAGTCCGACATCACACGGTGGCTTGTGCCATCTGCAAATTCCACGGTCGAGCCGTCATGGTCCGCCGTAATCTTGACCACCATATCAAACCCGCCCAGCGAGATCACGAAATCCGAGCCAACCTCGCGTTCGTGGTTGTCCATGCGGCCCGACACCCGTGCGGCACGGATTTCGGAAACCCGGTGCATCGCCGTCGCCCCCGCTGCCAGTTGTTTCAAAATATCCTCGGACAGCTCTGCGCCCATGAAACCCTCGGGGTATTCCTCCTCGATAAACGCGGTGGAGATGTTGCCGCTTTTGAACCGCTCGTGGTCCATCACAGCAGACAGAAACGGCAGGTTATGGCCGATGCCTTCCAGCTCGAACGCGTCAAGCGCCTGACGCATTTCACTAATGGCGCTGGCGCGATCCGGTGCCCATGTGCACAGTTTGGCAATCATGGGATCGTAATACATCGAAATCTCGCCGCCCTCGAAAACGCCGGTGTCATTGCGCACGGCACGGGTCTCATCCGCCATCTCGGCGGGTGGGCGGTAGCGGGACAAACGCCCGATGGAGGGCAGGAAGTTGCGATAAGGATCCTCCGCGTAGAGGCGGCATTCAATCGCCCAGCCGTTGATACCGATGTCTTTTTGCTGCATCGATAACTTCTCGCCGTCCGCCACGCGGATCATCTGTTCGACCAGATCAATGCCGGTAATCAGCTCGGTCACCGGATGTTCGACCTGAAGGCGGGTATTCATTTCCAGAAAGTAGAAATTCGAGTCGGAATCCACGATGAATTCCACCGTCCCCGCGCTGCAATAATCAACCGCCTGCGCCAAAGCCACGGACTGCGCCCCCATCGCGGCGCGGGTTTTTTCGTCCAGAAACGGCGAGGGAGCCTCCTCGATCACCTTTTGCTGGCGACGCTGGATCGAACATTCGCGCTCATTTAGATAAATGCAGTTGCCGTGCTTGTCGCCGAGCACCTGAATTTCGATGTGGCGTGGCTGCGTGATGAACTTTTCGATGAAAATCCGGTCGTCGCCAAAACTCGCCGCCGCCTCGTTTTTCGAGGACTGGAACCCCTCGCGCGCCTCGACATCATTCCACGCAATCCGCATGCCCTTGCCACCACCACCAGCGGAGGCCTTTATCATCACCGGATAGCCGACCTTATTGGAGATTTCCACGGCCTCTTCTGCGTCCTTGATCAAGCCCATATGCCCCGGAACGGTGGTAACCCCCGCCGCCTGCGCCAGTTTTTTCGAGGTGATCTTGTCGCCCATCGCCTTGATCGCCCCCACAGGCGGGCCGATGAAAACCACGCCTGCGGCCTCCAACGCCTCGGCGAATTTCGGGTTTTCAGACAGGAAGCCATAGCCGGGATGCACCGCCTCGGCCCCTGTTTGTTTGACGGCATCCAAAATTTTGTCGATCACGATATAGGACTGGTTGGCCGCGGGTGGGCCGATATGCACCGCCTCGTCGGCCATGCTTACGTGCAGGGCATTTTTGTCGGCGTCAGAATACACCGCCACGGTTTTAATGCCCATCCGTTTGGCCGTTTTTATAACACGACAGGCGATCTCACCACGGTTTGCGATCAGGATTTTCTTAAACATGGTTTTCCCCGTCTATGTATTAGGCAAACAAAAAGGGACGCGACCAGCAGGCCGCATCCCTTTCGAATTTTCGAAACTGCGCCTTGGCGCAGAAGAACGTGTGTTAGCTACAAATGTAGCCCGAATCGCAAGCATATCCTGCGATCCCGCCAATGATTGCGCCTGTAACGGGATCAGCGCCAAGCAGCGCTGCCCCGGCAGCACCGGCGCCAGCACCAAGGCCAATTGATTCACCAAGCGTGGCGCATCCAGACAAAACAACTGCCGCCAGTGCGAGAACAATGAATTTCTTGTGCATTTTTCTTCTCCTGTATTTTGTGAATAACGGGATTCCCCGCTCGATACGTCGGCATCATAGCCGATTTCAAGGCCCACCGATACTGTACGTTTAGCGACAGCGGTATTCCACCTATCCAGTAGCATCACACGCCCGCCTCAAGATCGATTTGCGGGAAGTTTCGGCGGATTAGATCAACATCCAGTTTCAACATCGCCTCGTAATGCGCGTTGTCAAACGGGTCTTCGCCTGCAACCACTTCGCGCCCGAACAGCCAGTTGATACGCCCTGCGTCAAGGTTTCCGCGCTCGAATGGTTCGGCACCGAAATGCTGCCACAGCGCGGCCAAGAACAACTCGTCAGCCTTGCGATCAGCCGCGCGCCGATCGCGATACCGCTCACGCGGTTTCAGCGGCGTCACACCTTTGGTGGCGGGACGGCGAATAGTGAACTGCGCGTCCGAGCTGGGCATACGCCCCGGGAAACCACGATGTTTAAGCATGTATAATTGTGCCATTGTACCCTCACAAAGGAATGTTGTCGTGTTTTTTCCACGGATTGCTAAGCTGCTTGTTGCGCAGGCTGGCAAAAGCGCGGGCCACGCGGACGCGGGTGTTGCGGGGCATGATGACCTCGTCAATAAACCCGCGCTCGGCGGCTACAAACGGATTGGCGAAACGCTCCTCGTAATCCTTCGTGTGGGCCGCGATTTTGTCAGCGTCGCCTAGATCCGAGCGGTAAATGATCTCGGTCGCGCCCTTGGCCCCCATCACCGCAATTTCGGCCGTGGGCCACGCGTAATTGAAATCACCGCGCAGGTGTTTGGAGGCCATCACATCGTATGCCCCCCCGTAAGCCTTGCGGGTAATTACGGTAACTTTGGGCACAGTCGCCTCGCCATACGCAAACAGCAGTTTCGCGCCGTGCTTGATAACACCGCCAAATTCCTGCGTGGTTCCGGGCAAAAACCCCGGCACATCGACCAGCGTCAGGATCGGAATTTCAAACGCATCGCAAAAGCGCACAAACCGCGCGGCCTTGCGACTGGAATCGATGTCCAGACACCCCGCCAGAACCATCGGCTGGTTAGCAACAACGCCCACGGTGGAGCCTTCGAGCCGAATAAACCCCGTCAGAATATTCTTGGCAAACTCTTTTTGAATTTCAAAGAAATCCCCTTCATCCGCCAGTTTCCGCACCAGTTCGTGCATATCATAGGGCGCGTTGGCATTATCGGGGATCAGCGTATCAAGACTGTTTTCAATGCGCGAGTGGCTGTCAAAATAGGGCCGCACCGGTGGCTTTTCTCGATTGTTCAGGGGCAGAAAGTCAAACAAACGGCGGACCTCGAACAGGGCCTCCATGTCATTTTCAAACGCTCCGTCAGCCACCGAAGATTTGGTAGTATGCGTCCTTGCCCCGCCTAATTCCTCAGCCGTGACAACCTCGTTGGTTACGGTTTTCACCACATCGGGGCCGGTTACGAACATATAGGAGCTGTCCTTCACCATAAAAATAAAGTCGGTAATCGCCGGCGAATACACCGCCCCACCCGCGCAAGGCCCCATGATCACGCTGATCTGCGGCACCACGCCCGAAGCCAGCACGTTTCTCTGAAATACATCCGCATACCCGCCCAGCGCCGCAACACCTTCTTGAATGCGCGCGCCACCGGAATCGTTCAGACCAATCACAGGCGCGCCGTTCTTGATCGCCATATCCATAATTTTACAAATTTTGCCCGCATGGGTTTCGGAAAGCGAGCCGCCCAGCACCGTAAAGTCCTGCGAATAAATATACACCATCCGGCCATTGATCGTGCCCCATCCGGTGACCACCCCGTCGCCGGGATATTTCTGCTTTTCCATCCCGAAGTCCACGCAACGGTGGGCGACGAACATGTCGAATTCCTCGAAACTGCCCTCGTCCAGAAGCACCTCGATCCGCTCCCGCGCGGTCAGCTTGCCTTTTGAGTGCTGTATATCTATGCGCCGCTGCCCACCACCAAGCCGCGCAGAATCGCGCCGCGCTTCGAGTTGTTCGAGAATGTTTTGCATAGATTTCTCCCTGATGTTTTCACCAGTTTACGGGGTTGCGAGAAGAATTTGAAGCGGTGATTGGTGAATTTGCAAAGTGTATTGCAAATTTCTTCTGCAAATTGCAAACTTGCGAAATTATGGCCATACAAAAGAAACTCTACGCGGGCACTATACTGCGCGAAACACGGACCAAGCTGGGGTTGACCCAGAAGGATTTCGCGGCGGCGCTTGGCGTGTCCCTTTCCTATCTGAACCAGATGGAAAACAACCACCGCCCTATCTCGGCCACGGTGGTTTTAGCTTTGGCGCAGGAGTTCGACTTTGACGTGACCACCCTGTCGGTTAGCGATAGCGAACGGATTGTCGCCGACATGCGCGAAGCCTTGGCGGACCCCGTGTTTGGCGATGACACGCCCCCGCTGGCTGACCTGCAACTGACCGCCTCTAATGCGCCGACACTGGCGCGGGCGTTTTTGAAGCTGCACCGCGCGCATCGGCAAAATCAGGAACGCCTTATCTCTCTGAACGAGGCTTTTGGGCGCGAGGACATCGGGCTAGCGCCCCTGCCGTGGGAGGAAGTGCGGGATTTTTTCCACTATTGTGACAACTACATCGACACCATCGACCGCGCGGCGGAACACTTCCATACCACCGCCGCGCTGGACCAACGCAACGGTATCTCGGCACTGAAAAGCTGGCTTAAACGGCGGCACCGGATCGAAGTGGTTTTGACCAACGACGGCACGTTGCGCCGTTATGATGCGGCGAATAACCGGCTGACACTGTCTTCACGCGCGGGTGTTTCCACGCAGAATTTCCAGATGGCGCACCAGATTGCCTTGCTGGAGCATGACGCCCTGCTGGAAGCGACGCTTGACCTCGCCCGTTTCAGCACTTCGGAAGCCCGCGCGATCTGCAAAATTGGCCTTGCGAACTATTTCGCCGGAGCGGCCACCCTGCCCTACACCGCGTTTTTGGCCGCAGCACAGGAATACCGCCATGATCTGGAACTGCTGGCCGAGCATTTCTCGGCTAGTATCGAGCAGGTCGCGCATCGGCTTTCGACTATGCAAAGACCCGGCGCCAAGGGCATCCCGTTTTTCTTTGTGCGGGTTGATCAGGCGGGGACGATCACCAAGCGGCACTCGGCCACGCAATTGCAGTTCGCGCGCTTCGGCGGGGCTTGTCCACTGTGGAATGTGCATCGCGCATTCGAGACCCCGAGGCAGTTTTTACGGCAACTTGCCGAGACGCCCGACGGGGTGCGGTATTTCTGTCTGGCACGGGATATTTCCAAATCTGGCGGGGCTTTCCGCACACCTGCGCCTCGATTTGCCATTGGTTTGGGGTGTGAGGTTCGCCATGCGGATGCCATGGTTTACGCGGATGATATGGACGTAAAATCCGACACCTCGTTCGAGCCGATAGGGATTTCCTGCCGTATCTGCCCGCGCACCACCTGCCATCAACGGGCCGTTCCACCGCTGGAGCGCTCCCTAAGCATTAACCATAATGCGCGCGGGATTTTACCGTATAATATTGATTAGGCTTGTTTTTATTTTACCATTTGATAAAAAAATAAACCTGTGTCATCTTGTTGAAAACCACAGGAGGTCAAAATGCCAAACGACGCGCAAACGCATGGGATCGCGGACCACCGCCTAAGCCCGCCGGACTATGCCGATAACTTTTCTGACCTGCACGCACCGCTGTCGGATCACGAAGCGCTTGTCGCCGCAGATCGTTGCTATTTCTGCCACGACGCGCCCTGCATGGACGCCTGCCCGACCACCATCGATATTCCGCTGTTTATCCGGCAAATCTCGACGGGAACGGCGGATTCAGCGGCGAACACGATCTTCTCGCAAAACATTCTTGGCGGCATGTGCGCCCGCGTTTGCCCGACCGAAACCCTGTGCGAAGAAGTTTGCGTTCGCGAGACGGCCGAGGGCAAACCGGTTTTGATCGGTCTGTTGCAACGCTATGCGACCGACGGAATGATGGCCAAAGCCCACCCCTTCAGTCGCGCGGCGGACACTGGCAAAAAGATCGCCGTCATTGGCGCTGGCCCTGCCGGTCTGGCCTGTGCGCACCGCCTGTCATTGAACGGCCATACGGTTACGGTTTTCGATGCCCGCACCAAGGGCGGCGGCCTGAATGAATTCGGGATTGCCGCGTATAAGTCAGTGGACGATTTCGCCCAATCCGAGGTTACGTGGCTTTTGTCCATCGGCGGGATTGATATGAAATACGACACCGCACTTGGTAACGGCCTGTCCATTGACGCACTGAAAGCAGATTACGACGCGGTATTTCTGGGTATCGGCTTAAGTGGTGTGAACGCGCTGCGGGCCGAGGGCGAGGACAAAGACAACGTCCGTGACGCCGTTGATTTCATCGAGGATTTGCGCCAAGCGCCTGATCTCGGAACGCTCAAAGTTGGTCGCCACGTCGTGGTTATCGGCGGCGGCATGACGGCGGTGGATGCTGCTGTGCAGTCCAAATTATTGGGCGCTGAGAACGTCACGATGGTGTATCGCCGTGGAAAGGGCCGCATGAGCGCCTCGGGGTTTGAACAGGAACTGGCTACCAGCAAAGGCGTGCGGATTATCTACAATGCCGCCCCTCTGCGCGTTATCGGAAACGGCGCGGCGCAGGCGGTGGAATTTGCCTATACGCATACCGTGGATGGCAAACTGGAGAACACAGGCGAGACGTTTACGATTGCCGCCGATCAGGTCTTCAAGGCTATCGGCCAGACGCTGGACGGGGCGCCCAAAGGGTTGAAACTGAGCGGTGGCAAGATCAAGGTTGATGCGGTTGGACAAACCTCTGATCCGGCGATTTGGGCGGGTGGCGATTGCGCCTCTGGTGGCGATGACCTGACGGTTACCGCCGTGGCCGAAGGGCGCGATGCGGCCGACGATATTCACAAAACATTAACGGCGGAGGGCTGAATTATGGCTGATCTGACAAGCAATTTCATTGGCATTAAATCCCCGAACCCGTTCTGGCTGGCCTCGGCCCCGCCAACGGATAAGGAATACAACGTTCGCCGCGCTTTTGAAGCTGGCTGGGGCGGCGTTGTGTGGAAAACGCTGGGCGAAGAAGGCCCGCCAATCGTTAACGTAAACGGTCCGCGCTATGGCGGGATTTACAGTGGTGACCGTCGTTTGATCGGTTTGAACAACATCGAACTGATTACCGACCGCCCGTTGCAACAGAACCTGCGCGAGATCAAAGCCGTCAAACGGGACTATCCCGACCGCGCGATGATCGTCTCGCTGATGGTGCCTTGCGAGGAAGAGGCATGGAAAACCATCCTCCCCGTTGTCGAGGAAACCGGCGCTGACGGGATCGAGCTGAACTTCGGCTGCCCGCACGGCATGGCCGAACGCGGTATGGGCGCGGCCGTGGGGCAAGTGCCGGAATACATCGAAATGGTGACGCGCTGGTGCAAACAATACACCCGCATGCCGGTGATCGTGAAGCTGACCCCGAACATCACCGACATCCGCATGCCAGCCGAGGCCGCAATGCGGGGCGGGGCCGATGCGGTTAGCCTTATCAACACGATCAACTCGATCACATCCGTGAATTTGGACACGTTCACCCCCGAACCCACGATTGACGGTTGGGGGGCGCACGGTGGTTATTGTGGCCCTGCGGTGAAACCGATTGCGCTGAACATGGTGGCCGAGATTGCCCGCAACGAGGCAACCGCCAACCTGCAAATATCCGGCATTGGCGGGATCAGCACATGGCGCGACGCCGCAGAATTCATGGCGCTGGGGGCTGGCAACGTGCAAGTGTGTACGGCCGCGATGACCTACGGTTTCAAAATCGTGCAAGAGATGATCTCGGGCCTGTCGCAGTATATGGATGAACACGAAATGACCTCGACCTCCGAGATCGTCGGGCGTGCGGTTCCCAATGCCAAAGACTGGCAGGATCTGAACCTGAACTATATCGCCAAAGCCAAGATCGACCAAGATCTATGCATCAAATGTGGTCGATGTTTTGCCGCCTGCGAGGACACCTCGCACCAAGCCATCAGCATGTCGGATGACCGTGTATTCGAGGTCAAAAACGACGAATGCATCGCCTGTAACCTGTGTGTTCTGGTATGCCCGGTTGAAAACTGCATCTCGATGGAGCAACAGGCCGCAGGCACAATTGACGAGCGCACCGGCAAAGTGGTCGAGGCCGAATACGCCAACTGGACCACCCACCCCAACAACCCGTCAAGCGTGATGTGAATGTGATGCCGGATGATTGTTAGACAAAATACGCCCTCGCAGTAAGTGCGGGGACACTTTACATCAAGCGCACGCCCTTTATTACCATGACCAGATAACAAACTGAAATCCAGACGCGCACGACGCAGCAGTATCATATTTAGGGGCGCTACTATTTCATACGCACTCGGATTTTCATTTAACGAATTAAGGACATTTTTCATAGAAAACGTGCAGTTTGGAACTACGGAATGAGTGCTACCTCCCAAGCCATGCGCGGTCATGCAGCTATGCTGCTGTTCTCGGTGCTCGTGGCGGGGTCGTTTTCGCTTGGCAGTATCGCGGCCCCTTTGATTGTACCAGCGGCGCTGAACGCATTACAGTTTCTTGTCGCCTCCGCGATGATG
>CAKZNY010000060.1 GCA_937132145.1 uncultured Paracoccaceae bacterium
GGCAGTCCTGCCAGCCCCTGCTCTGGGTGAGTTCAGGCCAGCCGTGTCAGCCTGCCTCTCTACTGCCTGGGCTCCTGTGACTGTGGCCAGGTCGTCACACCCCTCCTCACGCTCTCCCCGCGAGGCCTTCGGCGTGTGGTAGACGTTGGCTGGCCATCTGCCTTTCTGGCTGGCCAAGGGTTGGGCTGTGGCTGTGGGATCTGTCGTCCAGATCCCACCCCTGGGAGTCTCCCATTGCAAAGCTGGATCTTCCTGTGGTCCCGGCCAAGCTGGGTCACCCTGTGGGTATCTGCATCCGTCCACATTCAGGCATCCGACCCCCCACTTGAGCAGGTTCTCTGCGACAGTCCCCTCCAGAGGTTTGCGAGCCAGCACACAGGGCTCTGCGCAGGGCTTGAGGGCCGTCCCCCAGCCTTGCCACTGCTTGGCCTCTGGCGTGGATGGGGCTGTGATTGGTGCTCCAGGGCCATAGTCCCCAAAGCAGTTATCACCGTGGCCACTGCCCGATCCGTTAGGTCTTCGCCCTGGCCATCTGTCTCCCACCACCTCCCGCTCTGCGCCGAAGTGAGCATCGAGGGCCTTGGATGCGTCATGACTTTTTGGAAATCCTTGCCAGGTGAGCCAGCAAATTTGGTCCCTGATCTCTAGCCCAGCATCCTCCAGGGCTACGGTCAGCCGGTGGATCGTGCGTGTGGCCGCGAAGGCTATGATGTGACCCCCTGGCTTGAGCACCCGGTAGGCCTCCGCAGCGAAGTCATCACCAGGGACTGCACAGTCCCATTTTGATCCCATGAAGCCCAGACCGTAGGGCGGATCGCTGACAATGGCATCCACTGAGCAGTCAGGCAGGCCCCTCATCACCTCGATGCAGTCCCCGCAGTGCAGGGTGTGCCTGCCTATCTGGACCACGTCCCCGGCCTTGGTCAGTGCCTCCACCTGATCGGGCAGATCGTCAGCCCCCTCTGGGGTATCAATCCCGGCCTCGTCCACGTCCGGATCCTCATAGTCCGACCCCAGCCGGGACAGGAGATCATCGAGATCGTCCGTGTCGTAGCCTGTCCCCTCCAGGCCCAGATCGGCCCCCGTGGCCAACTCCCCCAGGACCTCGGCCAGCTTGGCGTCATCCCAGCCACCTAGGATCACGAGCCTGTTGTCGGCGATTCCATACGCTTCAGCCTCAGCCTGATCTGAGAATCTGACCCCACGGATCACAGGGACCAGCCAGTCCCCATCGTCCCCGACCGTGATCCCCTCCGGTGGGCTCGCCCCCTGGGCCTTGATCTGGGCCAGGGTCTCCAGCCGGCCGTGACCAGCCACCAGACGATCCGAGGCCTCATTTATCAGGACCGGGGACACGTACCCAAACCGGGCCATTGACTGATAGATCGCGCCGATGTCGTGGTCTTTGGGATTGCGATCCCAGGTCTGGATCTGAGACAGGGGCAGATACTCGACTCGGATCGGCATACGTCCTCCGGGGTGGCAGTCAGCCGGAGAATAGGCCCACGAGGATCCCCAAAGCAAACCCGAGGATGACCCCACCGGCCGACAGGGCCGAGACAGTCCAGATCGACCACCGGCCAGCGGCCAGATCCCGACACTCGGCCAGGTCCACCCGCAGGGCCTGTGACTCTGTCTCACTCCCCTCGGCCCGCAGGACTAGCCCATCCACCTCGATCCGCAACCGGTCCAGGAGCAGGGATCGCTCTTCCCACCGGGGGCAGTCACGGGCCCACCCTGCACACGTCCGGGCCTGGGCCTGCGTGATCGTCCGGTACGTGACCCCGCCACACACCACGGCCGAGGGCTGGCCGTCCGGTCCCTGCGTCACGATACGACAGCGGGCCAGGACTTGCCTCTCCTGCGTCCATCCCACGCCAGACGTGCCGAGGCATAGGCATACGGCCAAGACGACAAGAGGGGCGATTCCGGCCGAATGCGTTGAAGTCACTTGTTCTCGACCCAGTCATCGACCTCTGGATCACTCGGTGGGGGCCCCGCGTCGTGATCGCCGGCCCGCTCGATGTCCTCATTGATCTCGTCCCGCCGGCCGTCTGCCTCTGCATCCACATACCGCACGACGGCCGGGGCCTTGGGCCGGCGGCTGGCCCACCTGGCCAGGCCGAGGACCGTCAGGATCGCCAGCACGGCCCCAGCAGGACCGAGAAGTGGACCAAGCCACTCCAGAAGATCGGCCATCAGCCCACCCCGAGCTTGATCGCGAACCCGACAGCGCCAACCACGATCGCCATCCCGCCAGAGATACCAATGATCCGGCCGGTCAGGTGCTCCAGACGAGAGGACAACTGTGACACGTCCTGGGCCAGCCGGTCAGAGGCCCCCACGATTGGCAGAATCTGGGTCACCTGGATCTCCATTGCATGAAGGGCCGCCCGGTCCTCCTGCCTGGCCCGGTACGCCTCCGCGATCAGGTCGTTCGCATGGGCCAGGTCCTGCCGGGCCTGGTCCATCCGGGCCCCGTATGCCTCCACCCTGTCCGCTGCCTTTTGCTGGGCGTCCAGTAGCCGATTGATCAGCCCATCCACATCAAATCCATCTACATCATTCATCGTCCCCTCCGTGGTCCTGTTTTGCGAGTGCCCTGATCCGCCCCTTGATCGCTCGCACGATGACCGCCGACAAGGCCCCCGAGGCCAGCCCCAGAACAGCCCCAAGCGGAGGGTCGATCACCGCCGCAGAGATAGCAGCACCAACACCCATCGGCAACACGCGCCAAGCCAGCAGACCCCACCGCTCGTCACAACCGGGCCACATCTTCCGCGTGGTCCGTTTGATCCCCTCGGTGACCGCATACGCCACCGAGGCCGCAAGAATGCACACGAGGCCCAGTTCCGTGCCCGTGTGGCCTAGTATCTCGCCCATATTAGATCACCTTTACCGATCGGCCGGCCCCCTTGGCCAGACGTACCGCTCGATCGTAGGCCTCGGCTGCGTCCGCACCCCTGCTTCGAAGCAGGCAATACAGGACCGGGAAGGCCCCGTCCGCGTGTGCCGTGTAGTGGTGGGCCCAGATCCCCGGGCGCTTGGAGCTCCCCTTGATCCGGCCCATGGCCAGGACCTTGCCCTCTCGATGCAGGCCCACGAAGTCGCGCGGGATCTCCAGGCCGGGCAGGCACACGTCCGTCAGTGCCTGGACGATGGCCCACACCCCCTCGAGTTGCGCCCGAGTCGGGATCACGTACTCCCGCAGGTGGACCCATCGGGCCGTCAGCGTATCAGTCCACGGAGGCCGGATCCGAGGCCCGTAATAGGGACTGATTACCTCCACGGCCACCGAGGCCGCGTTCTGCTTTCCGGCGTGGTTCAGTCGGTCCACGAGGTCGTTGTGCTGGACGATCACAACGCCCCCGGGATCAGCATCCGGAACCCCTACCATCAGGTGAACCCCGCACTTCTTCCGCCGCAGCACCCGCTCTGTCTGGTCATCCCGATCCCCCGGCCCCTCGATCGGGTCCGCGTCGTGGGTCACCGACTCGTGGATCAGCAACTGGATCTTGGGCAGCCGGGCATCCCCCCGGCCAGCCGCGAAGGGCTCGTCCCTGGCCACATCGAGGCCGAGGTCTAGCTCCTGGCCATCGCAGAGGATAGTCACGGGTCCAACTCGTCGCAGACGTGCTTTGTGATCGCGGCCCGCAGGCCCTTGCCTGTCCTGGCCGACGTGTCTACCCCGAGGGCGTCACGGATCTCCCGCAGTTCTGCCAGCGTGCAGCCGTCCAGGGGACCGTATCCCTCGATCACCATATCATCCGGCCCCTCGATCACTACCTCACGAGGAGGGATCACGAAGGCCACATTACCAGAACGGCCGTCGATGGTTACGCCGTCACCGGCCACCCTAATCACGCCGTGTGTCACGATTGTTTGAATCATCTCGTCACCCTATCGCCAGTGTAGCCAGCGCTTCAAAATCAGCCGAGCCGATCACCGTATCCACGACCGACAAATAACGCCACCGCACAGTTGTCGCCGATCCAGTAGACCAACCCATCCAGTGAACGGCCGCAGCCCCCGCGGTGGAGTCTACCGCATACTGTGCCGCCGTCCTGTATGTGTGGCCCACACCATGCCCCTCGACCTTCCAGCGCATCGTGACCGCCAGAGCCGCGTGATCGTACGACACCACCAGCAGACAGCGTCGCGGGCTGGTGTCCGGCATGGCCGTAGAGAACAGGTCTTCAGCCACGCCAGCGAGGTTGTCATTCGTCCCGTTTGCCGCAGACAGATCAGTAGGCCCTCCACCCCAGACATATTGACTCTTGAGCTGGCCGGCCGCATTCGTGTGCAGCCAGCCCCAGCCGTTGTTCCCCGTCCCCGCCGTACACAGGGTCAGGTACCGATTGCTTGGGATGTTTGTCTCGTTGTCCCAGACGAAGATGTAGGATCGATCCTGGGTCCTAAGCACCTCCGTCTTGAGGGGATACCCGCCCGTGAATGACCGGCACCGATCCGCCGTGCCGTCCATCTCTACATAACCCTCGAACCCGTTGGGGTCGGCCGTGGTCTGACAGTTCTCCATGTCCACGTCGTAGGGGTTGAAATGTGGGGCCCCCTGGAGGGCCGTCCCTGTGCTGTACATCTGCCGAGGAGTCCCGGCGTTATCAACGTCCATCAGATATTCAAACGTAGGCACGGAGATCCCGGCCACGAGATCCTTGAACGAGATCTTGCCCTCCACCGTCACGGTGATCTGGACCGTCGATCCGTCCGCCAGTGTGGCAGTCACGGCCTCGAACACGTCCGGATCGCCGTAGGTCGGTGCGCCAGACCCGCGTTCAAGGGTGACATTCCTCGTGGCCCCTGGGTCCACGGCGAACGAGGGCGTGATCGCGTCCCCGTCATCCCATGCCAGGGCCTGCAAGGCAGCCGTTCCGAAGGCCATCTCCACCACGCACGGATTGACCGGATCGTTGTTCTGGATCGCCAGAATCAGCGCCGATTCCGTCTCCAGAAAGGTCAGCCCCACAGGCAGTGTCGGGGCCGTTACACCGCCGCCGCCTCCGGCCCCGACAGGGCCCCCCAATCCTCGCATTATGCCGGCCATCAGAAGCGACCCAAGGCATACTGACGATCCACATTGACGAGCGCCGTAGCGTTGTCGATCTGGACAAAGACGCGCTGAAATCCAGCGATCTCGAGGGTGGTTGCAAAGGTGGTCGTGATCCCGTCGATGTCGATCAGGGCCCCGGATGCATCCGAAGCCCTGGCCCAGGCCGATCCGTCGAAAACCCAGACCTGCAAATCGTAGTTCGTCACGTTCAAATTCGTGAACGTCACGGCCGCGTGACGGTGCCCCTCGCAACGGACCCCATCGGTTGCCAGTGTGGGGTCCGCCTCGGCCACGTTGACCGCCTGCAAGGCCGGTCTGGTAATGTGTACTGTTCCTGTTCCGCTCATTTCTCTCTCTCCGTCATGGTGTAGAGGGCCGCTCCACGACCCGGATCCCGTATAGTCTGCACTCGGTCACATTCTTTTCCAGCCGGGCCACAAAAAACACGTCTTGCGGCAGGCCCAGGAGGGTGATCACGCCCTGCGTCTGGGCCGCTGTGACACCCGACACGCCCGACGTGATCAACACCAAGGTCGTCGAATCGAAGACCTCGACGGTGACCTCCCCGTCGGCCCAGTCCAAGGACACATCCACGTCTACCCGGGCCGCGTTCAGGTAGCCCGGCAGCCATAACAGCCCGGCACTCACCCCGACGCCAGAATAGGCCACGATCTCGGCAGGTGACCCCTGCCCGAATGTGTGGACCACCGTGACCGTGGACAGCCGACCACGGGCCCAGGTGTGTGTGATCCCCTGCATGGCGTCGGTGGCCTCGTCCTGGCCGTCCGGTGGGTCACCAGCACCACCGCCGATCGGACGGCCGGGCAGGTACTGCGCCACCTGGCCGCCGGGCTCGTTTGATCCGACGATCGGAAATCCAGCCGGGATTGTAACAGCCATCAGGCACCACCCCCGCCACCACCGCCGCCACCGCCGCCTTGGTTGCCGCTTAGCATGACCAGTTTGGAATCAAACCCTTGCAGCACGATTTCGGTGGAATACCGGTCGTTACCGGATTGATCCTGCCATTTGCGCGTTTGCAACTTGCCTTCAATATAAACGCTGGAGCCTTTTTTCAGGTATTGTTCAACGACCCGCACCAGCCCCTCGGAGAAGATGGCAACTGTGTGCCACTCGGTTTTTTCGCGGTTTTCACCGGTATTTTTGTCGCGCCACTTATCAGTTGTCGCGATACGCAGGTTTGCGACCTTGCCGCCATTACCGAACGTGCGGATTTCAGGGTCAGCCCCTAAATTACCGAGTATTATTACTTTGTTAACCGAACCTGCCATGAAACTCTCCTGCTGTGCGAATCTGAATTTGCCAAAGATTAACCAATATTGCAGGGGTAGACCACAGATATGAATAAGAAACTGTAAATAATCCGGTGCAATTAAGTCAGTGTATGGTAAGTTGCGCGAGATAAAACAAGCTATGGGGCGTTATGCGATTATCATGGGCAATTTTGGGGGTGGTTTGTTTTTGGGCGACGGCACCTATGGCGCAAGACTTCAATGCCATTAGTCTGAATTTTCAAAGCGCAAACAGCTTCATCGAAAAAAACCGATTAGAAGCATCACAATCTAGCGGAATGTCGGCCTCGCTATTTGCGCTGCGTGGTCGCTTGTTGACGATACCGCCACAAGTTCAGGAAGAATTATTGCCGTCGCGGTTTTACGAATACGCCCTGACGGTAGCGAGTCGATACGATATCCCGTCGCAAATATTCTTTAACCTTATAACGACAGAATCGAATTGGGATCCCTTTGTGACCTCGCCGCGCGGGGCCGTCGGGCTGACACAGCTTATGCCCAGGACTGCGTTGGAATTAAATGTTAACCCGTGGGATGCGCACCAAAACCTTGAGGGTGGGGCGCGGTATTTACGCCAACAGCATGATCGGTTTGGTTCGTGGGAGCTGGCCTTGGCGGCCTATAATGCGGGCCCCGGCGCGGTAGAAAAATACGGCGGCATCCCGCCGTATAAAGAGACGCAAGAATACGTCCAGAAGATACTCGGCCTTTAGGCGCGTACCAGCTCGCCACCAGCGGAATGCCATTGCTGTAGGTTGCCGATGTTGTGAACGTTTTCAAAACCCATTTTCAACAATGTGCGAACAGCCATTCCGGAACGCGCGCCCGAGGCACAATAAATCGCAACAGGTTTAGTCACATCCAGGGCTTTGTTGAACTCGGGATGGCTTGGGTTCGCGTGGCTTTCAATCAGCATAAGCGGGATGTGATGCGCGTTTTTGGCTTTGCCAGTCTTTTGAATTTCCGAGATGTCCCGAACGTCGATGATAGCGATTTCGCCTTTTTTCGACATTGCAACCGCGTCCTGAACGGAGAGGGCTGGTGTGGCTGGTTTGCGACCAAAGAAGCTCATGATGTATCCTTACGTTTTGTTTCATGTTGTGCAGGTAGATGGGGTCTACCTTTTCGATTTCAACTTGCTACACCAACTAATTCAATAAATTGAATATGTCTAGAGGGTATTTTTGTGTAATCGGGGATTTCGCTTGCAATGATCCTGTTTTGTTCCCATTCTGCTATTCGCATTTCTGCCAAGGTTCGATAGACCGACGCAGACAAGGGGAGCAGACATGGTTGAGTTGAAATATATCGAGGTGCGCGGGGCGCGCGAGCATAACCTCAAGAATATCGACATTGATATTCCGCGCAACAAACTGGTGGTGATTACGGGGTTGTCCGGTTCGGGCAAGTCATCCCTCGCGTTTGATACGATTTATGCGGAGGGGCAGCGGCGTTATGTCGAAAGCCTCTCGGCTTATGCGCGCCAGTTCCTTGATATGATGCATAAGCCGGATGTGGACCATATTTCTGGCCTCTCGCCGGCGATTTCGATTGAACAAAAGACAACCTCGAAAAACCCGCGCTCGACTGTTGGCACTGTGACCGAGATTTACGACTATATGCGCCTGCTTTACGCCCGCGTTGGTACGCCGTATTCGCCCGCGACTGGATTGCCGATCGAGGCGCAGCAGGTTTCCGACATGGTGGACCGTGTCGCCTCGATGCCTGAGGGGACGCGTGCGTACCTGCTGGCCCCGATTGTGCGCGACCGGAAAGGCGAATACCGCAAGGAATTTGCCGACCTTCGCAAGCAGGGTTTTCAGCGGATAAAGGTTAACGGGGAATTTTACGATCTTGAGGAACCCCCGACGCTCGACAAAAAATTCCGCCATGACATTGATGTGGTTGTGGACCGCGTGGTGATAAAACCCGATATGGAGGGGCGGCTGGCGGATAGTTTTCGCACGGCCCTTGATCTGGCTGATGGCATTGCGGTGCTGGAAATCGCGGATGATACCGCCGAGCGTCACGTATTTTCGGAAAAATATGCCTGTCCGGTCAGCGGCTTTACCATCCCTGAAATCGAACCGCGGTTGTTTTCCTTCAACGCGCCATTCGGGGCGTGTCCTGATTGTGGCGGGCTGGGGGTGGAGCTGTATTTTGATCGCCGTTTGGTGGTGCCTGACGAAAGCATCAGCCTTTACAAAGGCGCGTTGGCGCCGTGGGCCAAGGGGAAATCCCCGTATTTTCTGCAAACAATCGAGGCGATTGCCAAGCATTACAAATTCAAACCGACGACCCCGTGGCGCAAGTTGCCCGAGGAGGCGCAGATGGTCATGCTGTACGGTTCCGAGGGCAAAGAGATCAAGTTTCGCTATGACGAGGGCGGGCGGGTTTACGAAATCTCGCGCCCCTTCGAGGGGGTTATTCCGAACATGGAGCGCCGCCACCGCGAGACTGAATCCAACTGGGTTCGCGAGGATTTCGAGCGGTATCAAAACAACCGTCCCTGCGCCGCCTGTGACGGTTTCCGTTTGCGCCCCGAGGCTTTGGCCGTAAGAATTGCCGACCTGCATGT
>CAKZNY010000061.1 GCA_937132145.1 uncultured Paracoccaceae bacterium
CGCTGTAGCGTCCGCGATTCTAGTGGTGCTTGCGCGTAATCCGGTGCACTCGGTTTTGTGGTTGATTTTGACGTTCTTCTCGGCGGCGGCTTTGTTCGTGCTGATGGGGGCGGAGTTCATCGCCATGCTGATGTTGATCGTCTACGTCGGCGCGGTGATGGTGCTGTTCTTGTTCGTCGTCATGATGCTGGATGTGGATTTCGCGGAACTACGCAGCTCGGTTTCAGGATATTTACCGTTGGGGTTTACCATCGGGCTGATCTTGCTGATTCAACTGGGGCTCGTCTTTGGAAACTGGGTATTTGCGGAAAACGCACTAGCTCTTCGAGCGGCGGTTTCGCCTGCACCTGAAGATGTAAGCAATACCGTGGCGTTGGGACGGCTGATCTATACCGAATATGTGTTCATATTCCAGACGGCCGGCCTGATCCTGTTTGTGGCCATGATCGGCGCGATTGTTCTGACCATGCGGCATCGCCCGAATGTGAAACGCCAAAGCATTGTTGAACAGATTTATCGTGATCCGAAGGATTCGTTTGAAATGAAAGACGTTAAACCGGGGCAAGGGATATGATTGGATTAGAGCATTACCTGATCGTCGCGGCGGCGTTGTTTGTTATCGGCATTTTCGGCATTTTCCTGAACCGGAAAAACGTCATCGTCATTCTGATGTCGATCGAGCTGATGTTGCTGGCGGTGAACATTAACTTCGTCGCGTTTTCGTCGTACCTCGGTGATATGGTCGGGCAGGTATTCACCCTGTTTATCCTGACCGTTGCCGCTGCCGAGGCGGCGATTGGTTTGGCCGTCCTCGTAGTATTCTACCGTAACCGTGGCGCGATTGATGTTGAAGACGTCAATGCGATGAAGGGATAAATGATGCCTACGATTATTCTCTTTGGCCCGTTACTGGGGGCGCTGATTGCCGGTTTCGGCTGGCGCATAATTGGCGAGAAGAATGCGATGTACCTGACCACAGGTCTGCTGTTCTTATCAGCGTTCCTGTCGTGGATCCTGTTCTTTGGCGATTACGACACTGTTGAAATCATCACCCTGTTCCGCTGGGTGGAAAGTGGCAGCCTGTCGGTTGACTGGGCCATCCGGATGGACCGTTTGACGGCGGTGATGTTGGTCGTTGTGACCACGGTGTCCAGCCTCGTTCACCTATATTCCATCGGTTACATGAAAGACGACCCGCAATGGAAGAAAGGCGAGAGCTACCTTCCGCGTTTCTTTGCCTACCTGTCGTTCTTCACCTTCTCGATGCTGATTCTGGTGACCTCCGACAACTTGCTACAGATGTTTTTTGGATGGGAGGGCGTGGGCGTTGCCTCGTATCTTCTGATCGGTTTCTACTATCGCAAGCCCTCGGCTAATGCGGCGGCGATGAAAGCATTTATCGTTAACCGCGTCGGAGATTTCGGCTTCGCGCTGGGTATCTTTGCCATCTATATGATGACCGACAGCATTAACTTCTCGGAAATCTTCACGCAGGGGCATTACCTTTCCACGGTGTCATTCTCCTTCCTATATATGGAGGTGAATGCGGTCGAGGCGATCACCATGCTGCTGTTCATCGGCGCCATGGGTAAATCCGCGCAACTGTTTCTGCACACATGGCTTCCCGACGCGATGGAAGGCCCGACCCCTGTGTCCGCCCTTATCCACGCCGCAACGATGGTTACGGCGGGTGTGTTTCTTGTGGTGCGGATGTCTCCACTATTCGAATACGCGCCGGGTACGCTGGCGTTTGTAACCGTGATCGGGGCCAGTACGGCGTTTGTGGCGGCGACGATTGCGCTTGTGCAGAATGACATTAAACGTGTGATTGCCTATTCGACCATGTCCCAGCTTGGCTATATGTTTGCCGCGGCTGGTGTTGGTGTTTATCAGGCAGCCATGTTCCACCTGTTCACACACGCCTTCTTCAAGGCGATGTTGTTCCTTGGCGCGGGGGCCGTGATTATGGCGATGCATCACGAGCAGGACATGCGGAAATACGGCGCGCTGCGTAAGAAAATTCCGTATACCTTCTGGGCGATGATGATCGGAACGCTGGCAATTACCGGTGTTGGCATTCCGTTAACGAATATCGGTTTGGCCGGGTTCATTTCCAAAGACGCGATTATCGAAAGCACGTTTGCCGCTGGTTCCGCTGTTGGCGAATACGCCTTCTGGCTGCTGCTCGCGGCGGCGGCGATGACCAGTTTCTACAGCTGGCGTCTGATGTTCCTGACGTTCTACGGCAAGGAAAAAGGCGACAAGCATACACATGAGCACGCGCATGAAAGCCCGATGGTGATGATTATACCGTTGGCCGTTCTGGCGTTGGGTTCAATATTTGCTGGCATGTTCTTGTACGGAGACTTCTTCGGCAAAAATGTGTTTGCGTGGTTCGGTCCGGCGGTTTATGTCAACCACGAAACCAACACGGTGTTAGAGGCGGCGCACGATGTCTCCAAATGGGTCAAGGTTTCCCCGTTCATCGCGATGGTTGCCGGGTTCCTGACCTCCTATTATTTCTACATCATCAACCCTGCGTTCCCGAAAGCTTTGGCGGCGCGCAACCCCGGCCTCTACAAGTTCCTGCTGAACAAATGGTACTTTGACGAGGCATATGATTTCTTGTTCGTGAAGCCTGCCAAACGTTTTGGGCACTTCCTTTGGAAAAAACTCGACGGGTCGGTTATTGACGGCACCATCAACGGGATTGCCATGGGCTTTATTCCATTCCTGACACGTGCGGCTGCCAAGGCCCAGTCGGGGTATCTGTTCCACTATGCATTCGCGATGATCCTCGGGGTTGTTGGCTTAATTACATGGTTCGCCATTTTCGGAGGGGCGCGCTAATATGGATAACCTTCTTTCCATCGTCACCTTCCTGCCGCTGTTCGGCGCGATTGTATTGATGTTCTTCCTGCGCGGCGAAGACGAAATGGCCGTGAAAAACGCCAAACTTCTGGCGCTGTTCGCAACCGGCGCGACGTTCATCGCCTCGCTGTTTATCCTGCAAGGGTTTGATCCCTCCAACACCGGCTTCCAGATGGTTGAAGAGGCCGATTGGCTCGGCGGTTTGACCTATAAACTGGGCGTTGACGGTATCAGCATTCTGTTTGTGATGCTGACCACCTTCATGATGCCGATTGTGATCGGTGCCAGCTGGAAAGTGGACCACCGCGTCAAAGAATACATGATTGCATTCCTAGTGCTGGAAACGCTGATGATCGGCGTGTTCCTGTCGCTCGATCTGGTCTTGTTCTATGTGTTTTTCGAGGCAGGCCTAATCCCGATGTTCCTGATTATCGGCATCTGGGGCGGCAAGAAGAAAATCTATGCGGCGTTCAAGTTCTTCCTGTATACGCTGCTCGGCTCGGTTCTGATGCTGATCGCCATGATCGCCATGTGGTATGACGCGGGCACAACGGACATCGTGAAACTGCTGAACCACGAGTTCTCGTCCAGCACGTTCTCTGTTCTTGGCTTCCAGATTATTGGTGGCGCGCAGACATTGATGTGGCTGGCGTTCTTTGCCTCATTC
The DNA here is from genome assembly GCA_937132145.1 of uncultured Paracoccaceae bacterium. Classification (GTDB taxonomy): domain Bacteria; phylum Pseudomonadota; class Alphaproteobacteria; order Rhodobacterales; family Rhodobacteraceae; genus NORP23. The sequence goes on from CAKZNY010000061.1 coordinate 3,539, forward strand.
GCCGTGAAATTGCCCATGTGGCCGTTTCACACGTGGCTTCCGGACGCGCATGTTCAGGCCCCCACGGCTGGTTCCGTGGTTTTGGCGGCGATCCTGATCAAGATGGGGGGCTATGGCTTCCTGCGGTTCAGTTTGCCGATGTTCCCTGTGGCCTCCGACATTATGCAGAACTTCATGTTCTTCCTGTCCGTGGCCGCGATCCTGCTGACCTCGCTGATTGCCTTGGCGCAAACGGATATGAAGAAGCTGATTGCTTATTCCTCCGTGGCGCATATGGGGTTCGTGACCATGGGTATTTTCGCGTTCAACCAGCAAGGCATCGACGGCGCGATTTTCCAGATGATCAGCCACGGCTTTATCTCGGGCGCGTTGTTCCTGTCGGTTGGCATCATCTATGACCGCATGCATACCCGCGAGATCGCCGCTTACGGCGGTTTGGCCGTCCGAATGCCGGCCTTCGCGCTGATTTTCATGTTGTTCACAATGGCAAACGTTGGCCTTCCGGGCACCTCCGGCTTTATTGGCGAGTTCCTGACGCTGGTCGGGGTCTTCAAGGTTAACACTTGGGTAGCGTTCGGCGCGACCTTCGGTGTGATCCTCTCGGCGGTCTACGCGCTGTACCTGTACCGCCGCGTTGTCTTCGGGGACATGATTAAGGAAAGCCTGAAGGGCATCGCGGATATGGATGCCCGCGAGAAACTGGTAATCGCACCGCTGGTGCTGTTCACACTGCTTCTGGGCATCTATCCGGCACTTGTTCTGGACATCATCGGTCCCTCGGTCGAGGCGCTGGTGCTAAATTTTGAAACTGCTGTTGGCGCGGCTGTAACCGCCGCCCCAGGCAATTGATCGGGTGAAGATATGTTAAGCAACGATATTTCCGTAATCCTCCCCGAGCTGCTATTGGCCGTATTCGCCATGGCCGCCCTGATGTTCGGTGTCTGGTCCAAGAAACAAGAAGCTGTTTCCGGCCTTATCCTCTGGGTAACGGCACTGGTGTTTGTGGGCTTGGGCCTTTGGATCGGCTTGGTGCCTACTGGCACTGAAACGGCGTTTAGTGAAGGTTTCGTTAACGATGGTTTCGCGCGGTTTTCCAAGGTTGTGATTTTGTGGGGGGCGGCGTCTATCCTGTTCCTCTCGAAGGAATACCTGCAAAAGAACAACCTGCTGAAATACGAATTCCCCGTCCTGATCACGATGGCCGTCATCGGGATGATGATTATGGTGTCGGCTGGCGATTTGCTGTCGCTTTATATGGGGCTAGAGCTGCAATCCTTGTCGCTATACGTCATCGCGGCGTTCCGGCGTGACAGCCTGCGCTCGACAGAAGCGGGTCTGAAATACTTCGTGCTTGGCGCGTTGTCTTCGGGGTTGCTGCTGTACGGTGCCTCGCTGGTTTATGGATATACCGGCACGATCGTATTCAGCCAGATAAGCACCGTGGTCGCAGACGAGGGCATGTCCCTTGGCCTGTTGTTCGGGATGGTGTTCCTTGTCACCGGTATGGCGTTCAAGATTTCGGCGGCTCCGTTCCACATGTGGACACCGGATGTTTACGAGGGATCACCTACACCGGTTACCGCTTTCTTTGCCACCGCGCCCAAGATGGCGGCGGCGGCGATGATGGCGCGGGTGTTGCACGATGCCTTTGGTAATGCGATTGCCGATTGGCAGCAGATCCTGATATTCCTGTCGTTCGCGTCCGTGTTCCTTGGGTCCATTGCCGCAATCGGGCAGACAGACATTAAACGCCTTATGGCATATTCCTCCATCGCGCACATGGGTTTTGCCTTGATGGGGCTGGCTGCGGGGTCCGAAGAGGGCGTGCAGGCGTTGCTGATTTACATGGCGATCTACGTCACCACCAACGTCGGTGTTTTCGCCTTCATCCTGAATATGGAGCGCGACGGCCAAGCGATCACCGACATAAAATCCCTTAGCATGTATTCCCGTGAGGCCCCCGCGCGGGCGGCAGCGCTGGCTGTACTGATGTTCAGCCTCGCAGGGCTTCCGCCACTGGTCGGGTTCTTTGCCAAGTTCTATGTGCTGACGGCGGCGGTGAATGCCGGCCTTACATGGCTGGCCGTCGCGGGCGTAATCGCGTCTGTTATTGGTGCATATTACTACCTGAGGATCATATACCTAATGTACTTCGGCGAAGCAGGCGATGCGTTGAACGGCAAGATGTCCACGTTGCACTGGGTCTTCCTTGGCGGTGCTTCTGCCGCAATGGTGCTGGGTATTGTTAACCTGTTCGGGGTTGAAACCATCGCCGGCATGGCCGCCGCGACGTTGCTTAGCTAAGTGGACGATTGGCCAGAAGGCGTTGGTCGTGTGGTATTTCAGACCCTCGATAGCACCAACGCCGAGGCGATCCGTCGTGCCAGAAACGGCGAACGCGGCCCCATATGGTTCCTGACGCATGAGCAAACCCAAAGCCGCGCGCGCCGTGGCCGCCCTTGGGATAGCGGTACGGGAAACTTTTCCGCGTCTCTGTTGATCCGCCCCGAAGGTGGACCGGAACAAGCGGCGCTGCGATCCTTTATCGCGGCACTGGCCCTTCGGGATGCTCTGATCGAGGTTTGCGGCCGCGAGGATATTTTCACCCTGAAGTGGCCTAACGATGTTCTGCTGAACAACCGGAAGCTGGCAGGTATATTGCTGGAGGGCGGGACTGATGCGTCCGGCGCGTATCTGTGTATCGGAATTGGCGTAAACCTTGCCAACGAACCGGCAGCCTCTTTCATTGAAGAAGGGGCATTACCCCCCATAAGTTTGCGCTCGGTGATCGGAACCAAAGTCGATCCCGAAACTTTCCTCGCCTCCTTGGCCACGGCCTTTGCGCGTTGGGAAATGCAGTTCCAACAATACGGTTTCGCCCCAATCCGCACCGCGTGGCTGAACCACGCAACCCGCTTGGGCGAGGTTATTACCGCAAAGTTAATGGACCGCACCGAGGTAGGCACCTTCGAAACAGTGGACGAGACGGGGGCTATTGTCTTAAGAACCTCGAAAGGGTTGCTGCATTTACCCGCAGCGGAGATATATTTCGGAACGGAGGGCTAAATGCTCCTTGCGATTGATGTTGGCAATACGAACGCGGTTTTCGCGCTGCATGATGGCGAGAAATTCATCGCCGAATGGCGGTGCTCGTCGGATTATCGCCGCACAGGTGATGAATACTTCGTTTGGCTGAAACAGTTAATGGAACACCGTGGCATCACGGCGAGTGTTACCGAGGTCATAATTTGCTCCACCGTTCCGCGCGTGGTTTTCAACCTTCGTATCCTTTCCGACCGGTATTTCAACTGCCGCCCCATAGTGGTGCGCCGCAACGAGGTGGAACTCGGCGTGCCGGTGCGGGTGGATGAACACACGGGCATCGGGCCGGATCGCCTCGCAAATACGGTGGCGGCCTACGACCTTTATGGCGGCAATGTCATCGTGGTCGATTTCGGAACGGCCACGAATTTTGATGTGGTGGGCCATGACGGAGCCTATGAAGGGGGCATAATCGCGCCCGGTGTTAACCTTTCCTTAAGGGCCATGCACGAAGTTGCGGCGGCCCTACCGCATATCGATGTCAGCAAGCCGGATAAGATTATCGGGACCGATACGGTCGGTTGCATGCAATCGGGCATTTACTGGGGTTACATTTCGCTGATCGAGGGCCTATGTAAGCGCATAGCCGTTGAACGCGGCCATAAAATGAAAGTCGTTGGAACCGGTGGCTTGTCCACTCTTTTCGCGCAGGACTGCAAAGCCCTTGAAATTATTAATACAGATTTGACGATCCACGGGCTCGTGTTGATCGCAGAGTTAAATAGAGAGAAAAATAAATGAGTAAAAAAGATCGTTTGATCTACCTTCCCCTCGGTGGGGCGGGTGAAATCGGGATGAACATGTATCTGTACGGATACGGCCCGAAAGACAAAGAACGCTATATTCTTGTGGATGTCGGCGTGACCTTTCCGGACATGGACAGCACACCTGGCGTGGACCTGATCATGGCGGATGCGTCTTATATTATCGCGCGGGCAGATCGCCTTGACGGGGTGATTATTACGCACGCGCACGAGGATCACATCGGGGCTGTTGGCCTGTTGTATCAGCAATTGAAGGCGCCGATCTATGCGCGCAAGTTTACCGCCGCGATTGCGGTCAACAAGATGGAGCGGGCAGGGCAGAACCCTGACATGGTTAACGTGGTGCCGGTTTGGCCCGCGCAGGTGGATATCGGGCCGTTCAAGGTCGGGTTTATGCCGGTTGCGCACTCTATCCCCGAGGCCTCCGGTCTGGTGATCGACACGCCCGCGGGCCGTATCGTGCATACGGGCGATTTCAAAACCGATCCGACACCGCTGGTGGGCGAGCCGTTTGATCCCGTAATGATGGCGGATATTGCTAAAGGTGGCGTTAAAGCGCTGATTTGCGATTCCACCAATGTGTTTTCCAAAAACGTCGGCCGTTCCGAGGCTTCCATTTCCAAAGACATCCATGCGCTGATGAAAACCGCTAAGGGTATGGTGTTTGCCACGACGTTTGGCTCCAATGTTGCGCGTTTGAAAACGCTGGCACAGGCGGCGACAGACGAGGGGCGCTCGGTCGTTGTTGTCGGGCGGGCAATGGATACGATGATCAAGACCGCCTTCGCTACCGGCGTTCTTGAGGATTTTCCGCCGATCGTCGATCTTGAGGACGCAGGCGATATCCCCCGCAACCAGATGTTTGTTCTGGCAACCGGTTCGCAAGGCGAGCGGCGTGCCGCGACCGCCGGGCTGGCGCGCGGCAAGTATCGCGGGTTGGAGTTGAAGGATGGGGATACGTTCCTGTTCTCGTCTAAAACCATCCCGGGTAACGAAATTTCTGTGGCCTATATTCTGAACCAGATGGCCGAAAAAGGTGTGACGGTAATTGATGACACGGATGGCCGCTACCACGTTTCCGGTCACGCCAACCGCCCTGATCTGGAACAGATGCACGCATTGATGAATGCCGATGTCGTCATCCCGATGCATGGCGAGTATCGCCATCTTCGCGAGCATGCTGAACTGGTGCAATCCAACGGTAATAAGGCGGTGATTGTGCCAAACGGCACGATGATTGATCTGACCAACAAGCCAAAAATCGTTGACCATATCGAGACGGGCCGCACCTATCTTGACGGTAAACAACTGATCGGGGCGATGGACGGGATCGTGCGCGAACGCATCCAGATGGCATTGCGCGGGCATGTGGTTGTGTCGCTGGTGTTGGAGGAAGACGGCTCGATGATTGACGGGGTCTGGGTTGAAACTATCGGCCTTCCGGATGATCCTCGCATTTCCGGTGGCATTGGTGGCAAGTTGGAAGAGGCGATCGACAAGGCGTTGACCAAGGCCAACCGGAAGACGCTGAACAATGATGAAGCTGTCGAGACGCTGGTTGGGCGAATTTCCAATCAGGTTTGCAAGGACATCGTCGGGAAAAAACCGGTTTGCACGGTGCTTATTAATCGGCTGGTAGCGGAATAAACCTAAACGCAAACGAAAAGGGCCTCGCGATTAATGCGAGGCCCTTT
>CAKZNY010000062.1 GCA_937132145.1 uncultured Paracoccaceae bacterium
GCCTGATTTCCAAAGTGGAGCTGGATTCGGTCACCTCCTATTTCGCCATGGAAACCATCGAGGAACAGCGCCCTTTGCCGTTATAATGACTCGAAGGTTTTGCCTGACAATTCGGATATAATCGGCAGTTAGAATTTTCCGGAGAATCGTTATTTCAAGGCTGTGTCCGGATTTTAAGCGGTACGATAGCTCGCATTTCTCAAGCCATAACGCCTTATTTTGTTGGGAAAACGAGGCAAACTTGCATTTCTTCTAAATAGGCAGAAAGTGAGGTATCCAAAAAAATAGGAGGAGTAACTATGAAACGATTTATTATTGAACGCGAAATTCCTGGAATTGGTGCTAGTTCAGCTGCCGAACTATGCGGCGCAGCGGCGACTTCAAATGAGGCATTGGACAAACTACCAAACGTGCAGTGGCAACACAGTTATGTCGCCGCCAACAAAACGTTTTGTGTGTATCTGGCCGAAGATGAAGCGGCCATCAAAAAGCATGCGGAACTAAGCGGGTTTCCGGCAAACATCATTACCGAGGCATCGATAATTATCGATCCGACAACGGCAAACAAATAAGCGTATAAAACGAAAAAGGGCTGCAACCAGTGCAGCCCTTTCCAAAACTTTTGACGAAAAACCTAGTTTTTCGCGTAGAATTCCACCACCAGATTTGGTTCCATCATTACCGGATAAGGTACGTCGGAAAGACCAGGTGTGCGAACGAATTCACAAGTTAGTTTGTTGGTGTCGATGTTCAGGTACTCGGGCGTATCACGCTCGGCAGAGGCTTGCGCTTCCATGACCAGATTCATCTGACGGGATTTTTCACGAACAGCGATCACGTCGCCTTCGGAAACACGGTAAGAAGCGATGTTCACTTTCTTGCCGTTAACAGTCACGTGGCCGTGGTTTACGAACTGACGGGCCGAAAAGATTGTCGGCACGAATTTCGCACGATAAACAACAGCGTCCAGACGACGTTCCAGCAGACCAATCAGGTTCGCACCTGTGTCGCCTTTTACACGGGCGGCTTCGCTAAAGATGCGGCGGAATTGCTTTTCGGTCAGATCGCCGTAATAGCCTTTAAGCTTCTGCTTGGCGCGCAACTGCGTACCGAAGTCGGAAAGCTTTTGCTTACGACCTTGGCCGTGCTGGCCCGGGCCATATTCACGACGATTTACCGGAGACTTGGGGCGACCCCAAATGTTTTCGCCCATACGACGATCGAGTTTATACTTGGCAGCTGTACGTTTAGTCACGGCTGGATCCTTTCACTTTTATTTATTCCGCAGCGTGGTCCAAAAACCGGTTTCCACTTTTTGGGCCGCAGACATTATGAAAGGTGCTTTCCTTACCTGACTGTTATTAGCCAGATGACAGGCGTCCCCTTGCGAGGGCCACAAACACCAATTGCCGGAACCTCACGGAACCGGATGGGCGCGTTATATGGTTTGGCGCGGCGGAGTCAATGGCCTAACGCCGCTTGGCGGCCGTAATTCCTACGGTGCGCCCAAGACGGCTAGCAGGATCATAATCTGGCCAATGGTTCCAACGGTCCAGACCGATGTCCGCACGCCTGCGATGCCCGAGGCATAGGCTGGAATGTAAACCGCTCGGGCGAAGAAGAAAATCATCGCGCCGGTGGCTGCCTGACCATCTGCCACGCCCAGAATGATCGCCAACAGCGACAGCGGGATGAAGACCAGCAACGCTTCAACCATGTTATGCGTCGCGCGATCTATACGGGCGGTTACTGCCGACATTTCGGGGGGATTATCGCGACCAGTCATCGCAATCATCAGGGTCGCGCGCCCTCCGGAAGTGTATTGGATTACCGGAGCGATCATCGTTTGAATAAAATACAGGCCCAAAGTGGCCAAAATCCAGTTAGTCATATTGATCTCCCTTAAATGGGTTGCCGGAGGGTAAAAGCCCCTCCGGCGATCAATATACTTATTTGTTGGCTTTCAACCAAGCCAATACGTTTTCAGGCGAGGATTCGCCATATGCGTCGCCTTCAGCGTTGTCAGTCAGACCTGGCTCGGGGAACCACGCCTCGATCACACCGTCGTTGACAACTGCAGCGTAGCGCCACGAGCGTGCACCGAAACCGACGTTGTCTTTATCAACCAGCATACCCATGCGGCGCGTGAAAGTGCCGGAACCATCAGGGATAACCTTGACGTTCTCGAGTTTCTGATCTTGCGCCCATTTGTTCATCACGAAGCTGTCGTTAACGGACATGCAGTAGATCTCGTCGATGCCTTCGGCCACGAAATCGCTGTGGCCGTTTTCAAAGCCGGGCAACTGGTATGTCGAACATGTAGGTGTGAATGCACCCGGAAGCGAGAATAGTACAACGCGTTTACCTTTGAAGTAATCGTCAGTCGTCTTGTCCTGCCAGCGGAACGGGTTGTCACCGCCGATGGATTCGTCGCGTACGCGTGTTTTATGTGTAACGTCTGGAAGGGTGTCGCCAGCTTGCATAGTGAATTCCTTAGTATATTTGGTTGAACTTAGAATGGATCTAAATGTACCCTCAACCATTTTCAATGGGCAAAAAGTCACGGGGTGATGTTTTTGGGAAGGTTGTGTGGTGCGGGGTGAAAAACACCGATGTGCACCATCTAATCAAGGCCGCGATATGATTGGCGCGGCCTTGATATTGTTGTCATATTGTCGGTAGCCTAAAACCCTAACCGTTTCGCGACACCGTCTCCATAGGCCGGATCAGCTTGCCTGAAATATCCGATTTGGCGCTGTGCGATATCCTCGGGAACGCCGGTCATTTCGGTGGCGATAGTGTCCATCAGGCGTTGTTGTTCGTCCTTTGGCATCAGTCGGAACAAATCACCGGCCTGACTGAAATCATCGTTGCCATCGCGGTGATTGTGACGATCCACATCCCCGTCAAGCGCCAATGGTGGCTCTTTGTACGATAGGTCCTCGACCGGACCGCCAAAGCTGTTTGGTTCATAGTTCACAGCGCCGCCGTAATTCCCGTCAGCGCGCATTTCGCCGTCCCGTTGATAGCTGTGAACAGGGCAGCGGGGGGCGTTTACCGGCAACAACTGGTGGTTGGTGCCAATGCGGTATCGTTGCGCATCGCCATAAGAATGGATACGCATTTGCAGCATTTTGTCGGGGCTGTGGCCAATCCCGGGGACGATGTTTGCAGGGCTAAAGGCCGCTTGCTCTACCTCGGCGAAATAGTTTTCAGGGTTGCGGTTCAACTCCATCACGCCGATGTCGATCAGTGGGAAATCGGCGTGTGGCCAGATTTTCGTCAGATCAAACGGGTTGTGATTATGGCTGGCAGCCTGACTTTCGGTCATCACCTGAATTTTGACGTTCCACTTCGGGAAATCGCCGTTTTCGATGGATTCAAACAGGTCACGCTGGTGGCTTTCGCGATCACTTCCGATCAGTTCCGCCGCCTGCGCGTTAGTGTTGTGCTTTTGGCCCTGCGCGGTTTTGAAATGGAATTTCACCCATGTGCGTTCGCCTTCATCATTTATCAAGCTATAGGTGTGAGAACCATATCCGTTCATGTGCCGGAACGAGGCCGGAAGTCCGCGGTCCGACATCAGGATCGTTACCTGATGCAGAGCTTCGGGTGCATGAGACCAGAAATCCCACTGCATGGTGCCCGAACGCAGGTTCGATCTCGGGTCGCGTTTCTGGCTGTGGATGAAGTCCATGAATTTATACGGGTCGCGAACGAAGAACACGGGGGTGTTGTTGCCAACCAGATCCCAGTTGCCTTCTTCGGTATAGAATTTCATCGAGAACCCGCGCACATCGCGCTCCGCATCCGCAGATCCTTTTTCGCCCGCGACGGTCGAGAACCGCACCAGACATTCGGTTTCCGCACCTTTTTGCAGCACCTTGGCCTTGGTGTATTTGGAAATATCGCCGGTAATCGTCAGCTTGCCATAGGCGGCAGAACCTTTGGCGTGGACGATGCGTTCGGGGATACGCTCGCGGTTAAAATGTGCGTGTTTCTCGAATAATTGCCAGTCTTGTATCAGCAACGGTCCACGTGGACCCGCAGTGATACTGTTCTGGTTATCGGCAATCGGGCTGCCGTTCGCAGCAGTCATGGTCGGCTTATCGCTCATTTTAATGCTCCATTTTATATTCTGTTGGTGTTCTATCTTAGAATGACTCTAAGCTAGGGATCGAATTTAAGCAATGCTTTCAGAACAGGGAATTTCGGAATGGACGCTTGGGGTACGATCAGATAGCCAAGGCATATGTTATCGTATCAACATGCCTATCACGCAGGCGGTCCTGCCGACCTGCACAAGCACATCGCTTTGGCGGAGCTGCTGACTCTGCTGACCCGCAAGCCGCGCGGCATTACCTATATGGAAACGCATGCGGGACGGGGGCTGTATGATCTGGCCTCGGTCGAGACGGCCAAAACGGGCGAGGCCGACGAGGGTATCGCGAAGATTGACCTGCCGGATTGCCCGTTCACCGATGCCATCAAATCCGTTCGGGCTATGCACGGCGAAACCGCCTACCCCGGTTCGCCAGCAATCGCAGCGGCGCTGCTACGCGAACAAGACAGAATGCACCTGATGGAGTTGCACCCCGCCGAATTCAAAGCCCTGAAAGTCAATCTCGAAGGCGAGGCCGCGATCCACCACCGTGACGGATTTGAGGGGATTATGGCGATCTCGCCCCCCAAACCGCGCAAAGGACTGGTGTTGATTGATCCATCCTACGAGGTGAAAGACGAATACCTGCAAGTGGCCGACTTCACGAACAAGTTGATGGCCAAATGGCCCGAAGCGACCGTGATGATCTGGTATCCGATCCTGAAAGCCGCACGGCATAAAGAAATGCTCGCCGCCCTGCGTTTGCCCCATCTGGTGGACGAGGTCGCGTTCGACCTGAAAGACAACGAAGGCATGACCGGTTCCGGCCTCGCCCTTGTGAACGCCCCTTACGGCTCGGAAGCGGTGTTCAGCAGAACCCGCGAGATTGCCGCGCAAGTCCTGCGATAGGCCAAGGTGCGATTACGCGCCCGCAGGTCAAATTTACTTTAAGTCAGGTGGCATTCGCGGTATCAGGCCCACAACCCCTGAATTGGAGACGCTGACATGATCCTCTACCCCGCAATCGACCTGAAAGACGGCAACTGTGTGCGCCTGTATAAAGGCGACATGGACCAAGCGACCGTGTTCAACGACAACCCCGCCGCCCAAGCGTTGGAGTTCCAGAACGCAGGCTGCGAGTGGCTCCATCTAGTCGACCTAAACGGTGCTTTCGCAGGCGAGCCGGTGAACGCCGAACCTGTCGAGGCGATCCTGAAGGCCTGCAACATCCCCGCCCAGCTTGGCGGCGGCATCCGCGATATAGCCACGATCGAGCGTTGGCTTTCCAAAGGTCTCGCACGCGTGATCCTCGGCACTGTGGCGGTCCGCAACCCCGATCTCGTGCGCGAGGCCGCACGCCTTTTCCCCAACCAAGTCGCCGTCGGCATTGATGCGCGCGACGGCATGGTTGCGGTTGAAGGTTGGGCCGAGACCACGGACGTCACCGTGCTGGATCTGGCCAAGAAATTCGAAGACGCAGGCGTTGCCGCAATCATTTATACGGACATAAACCGCGACGGCGCGATGCAAGGGCCAAACGTGGCGGCAACAGCGGCGCTGGCAAATGCCGTCAGCATCCCAGTGATTGCGTCGGGCGGGGTCTCGTCAATGGACGACCTCAAGGCGCTAAAAACCTGCGGCGCACCCCTCGATGGTGCAATATCGGGGCGCGCACTGTACGATGGCGCGATTGATGTGGCCGAGGCCGCAAAATACTTGAAGGCATAACATGCTCAAAACCCGCATAATTCCCTGTCTGGACGTCAAAGACGGCCGCGTCGTCAAAGGCGTGAACTTCGTTGATCTGATCGACGCCGGCGATCCTGTGGAATCCGCGAAGGCGTACGATGCCGCAGGCGCGGACGAGCTATGTTTTCTGGACATCGCCGCAACGCTTGAAAATCGCGGCACTATGTACGATCTGGTGTCCCGAACAGCCGAGCAGTGCTTTATGCCCCTAACCATCGGCGGCGGCGTTCGCTCCCCCGAAGACGTGCGCAAACTTCTGCTGGCAGGGGCGGACAAAGTCTCGTTCAACTCGGCGGCGGTGGCTAATCCCGAAGTGATCGCCGACAGCGCCAACAAATTCGGCAACCAGTGCATTGTCGTGGCGATCGACGCAAAAACCGTATCCCCCGGCAAGTGGGAGATTTTCACCCACGGTGGGCGACAAGCGACAGGCATCGACGCCGTTGAGTTCGCCAAGCTGGTCGTCAGCAAAGGCGCGGGTGAAATCCTGCTAACTTCAATGGACCGCGACGGAACGCGGGCGGGCTATAATCTGCCCTTAACCCGCGCCATTGCCGATGCGGTATCGGTGCCCGTAATCGCTTCGGGCGGTGTGGGGAATTTGCAACACTTGGTGGACGGAGTGGTCGAGGGACACGCCTCGGCCGTGCTCGCCGCTTCCATTTTCCACTTCGGCGACTATACCATCCGTGAAGCAAAAGAGTTCATGCAAGCGGCCGGCGTGCCGGTGAGGTTATAATGACAAATGTATTAACGCGGTTGGCGCAGACGATTGAAACGCGCAAAGGTGGCGACGAGAAGAACTCGTATGTCGCCAGCCTGTTCGCGCGCGGCCCTGACAAATGCGCCGAGAAATTCGGCGAAGAAGCGATTGAGGCGATTATTGCCGCCGTCCGAAATGACCCCAAAAACCTGACTTCAGAAGCCGCCGACGTACTGTTCCACCTAATGGTGATGTTATCGTCACGCGACGTAAAATGGGAAGATGTTTTGGCCGAGTTAGAGCGCCGCGAAGGCACCTCCGGCATTGTAGAAAAACAATCGCGCAGCAAGTAACAACCGCCGAGCGACCAGCGAGGCTCCGCCCAACGGGAAGGAGTTTCGATTTGCGTGCAAATCGACGACCCTGACGGGCGGGAGAGCGCCTCTAGGGTTGCCCTGTTCCAACAAGATACGCCAATAATTCTGCAACGTTCTTAACCTCGAACTTCGACAGTAAAGTCGCGCGGTAATCCTCTACCGTTCTGGGCGATATCGACAGGCTGCGGGCGATCTCTTTGCTGGTTTGACCTTTGCGCAACAGCATCACCACCTGCCGTTCACGCGGCGTTAAACTGATAGACTGGTGCGTTTCGGATATATCGGCGAAGGTCAAAACCGTCTGCCCCAACGGGTCGTTCGGCGTCAGCGTGTGCGCCCTGAACCGACACCAGAACATCGAACCGTCACGGTGTAACATCAGCCGTTCGTCTGTGTAATTTCCGGTTTCGCGCAGGGGCGTTAGGCCGATGTCGCGAATCTCGTCAAACTCGCGGCGGGTCTCGTAGAGCATGCGGAAGGACTGGTTAATCAACTCTTCGCGGGAATAGCCGAACAGGTTCACGAAGGTCTGGTTGCAAGTCTTGATGACACGGTTCTCGGTCAGGACGATACCGATGGGGGCTTGCTCGAACGCCAGCTTTGTAAATTTGTCCATGTCCATCCGTATTTTTACCGTATTGCTGTGACGCGGCTGTGGCTTGCATATTGAAAACCACTAAACCAGCTTAATGGCTTGATAATCAGCGATTTTTCAAGGACTCGCAATGATTTCAAAAGTAGACCAAACAGCCGAATTTACTGGGCGCATAGACGCTGCCCGCGAAGACCTGATCGCTTTGACGCAAGACCTGATCCGCATTCCGACACTTAATCCGCCCGGCAATAACTACCTTGAAATTTGCGAATATCTGGCGCGCCGCCTGTCTTCGCGCGGTTTTGCAGTCGAAATGATCCGCGCCTACGACACCCCCGGCGACAGCGACAAGTACCCCCGCTGGAACGTGGTTGCACGCCGCGAGGGGGCGCATTCCGGCGAGTGCGTCCATTTCAACAGCCACATTGATGTGGTCGAAGTCGGCCACGGCTGGACCTTCGATCCCTTCGGCGGCGAATTGTTCGACGGCAAGATATACGGACGTGGCTCTTGTGATATGAAGGGGGGATTGGCAACCTCGATCATCGCGGTCGAGGCGTTTCTGGATACATGGCCGGATTATTCCGGTGCCATCGAAATTTCCGGCACAGCGGACGAGGAAACCGGCGGTTTCGGCGGCGTCGCCTATCTGGCCGAAAAAGGGTATTTCAGCCCCGAACGCGTGCAGCACGTCATAATCCCCGAACCCCTCCATAAAGACCGCGTGTGTCTTGGCCATCGCGGTGTCTGGTGGGCGGAAATTGAAATCCACGGAAGAATGGCCCATGGCTCCATGCCTTTTCTGGGTGATTGTGCGGTGCGGCATATGGGGGCCGTTATGGAGGAAATAGAGGTAACTCTGCTCCCCCCGCTGGCCGCGCGGCGTTCGGAATTTCCGATCGTTCCTGATGGTGCAAAAAACGCCACCCTCAACATCAACTCGATCCACAGTGGTGAACCCGTGCAGGAGAAAGGCTATACAGGTCTGCCGGCCGCATGCGTTCCCGACAGTTGCAAAATTATTATCGACCGCCGTTTCCTGCCCGAAGAAAACATCGACGATGTGCGTCAGGAAATTCATGACCTTCTTGATAAAGTGCAAAGCCAGCGCGAAAAGTTTACCTATGACATCCGCGATCTGCACGAGGTTCTACCAAGCATGACCGCCAAAGATGCGCCCGTTGTGACGAGCGTCAGCAGGGCTATTGAACAGGTATTGGGCAAGCCGCCGGAATACGTAGTCTCGCCCGGAACATATGACCAGAAACACATCGACCGGATTGGCCGGATGAAAAACTGCATTGCTTATGGCCCGGGAATTCTGGACCTCGCGCATCAGCCGGATGAATATATTGCAGTGCAGGATATGATAGACTCAGCCAAAATAATGGGGTTGGCTTTGGCCGAGTTGTTAACAAATCAGGGCGAAACATCCTGAAGGCCCCAATGATAAAGTGGAGGAAACGACAAAACATCTGACTATCAAACTCGCGAT
>CAKZNY010000063.1 GCA_937132145.1 uncultured Paracoccaceae bacterium
GTTTTAATATTTCATGATGAGTTTCTGTAATCGGTAGATCGAAACTTCGGCCGTTCTTGGTCATTGGGAGATGGATGCGGTCAGCATGCACGTTTTTCCATTCAAGTGTCTGGGCTTCTGTTTTGCGAAACCCGGTAAACAGTATGAAATAGTAGAAGACGGTGTGTGTGGGATTGTCCAATGCACCAACAGTTTTTCTCCATTCAACGAGATCACCGATGATCCGCCCGTCTGGTTTTTCTTCATACCACTCGATTGCCATCGTTGGACTTTCCGACAGGTCGTGAATACGCCTTGCATGGTTCCAGACCGCCCTAAAGCCGCGTAGCGTATGATTTGCGGTTGACGAAATATTCACCATTTCTCGATGCCGCTGAACAACCATCGCTTTTGTGATCTCGTTCAAAGGCAATCGCATCCAGTCTTTCAGGTGCAATTCAAACTGTCTTACTGTTCCTTTCTTATGTTCCTCAGAGCGAAGCTTTGGTCGTGCCACATATGTAATTGCTGCTTGCTCCAAAGTCGGCGCGCCGGTCTGCGCAACCTTCCCTGCCCCGCGTGACATCTCCAGCGCAAATCCCATCGCTGTCTGTCGAGCTGCATCAGCGGAGATTACGGGATAGCGACCAATAAGAGAGCGCTTCGTTTGTCCACCGACATCCTTTTGTAAATACCAGGTCTTGGACTTCTTCCCAACGAAGAGAACGAGACCCTTAACTTCGGTATCCCAGTGCTTCTTCGTACCAGTTAAAGACAGAGGCGTTTTGCGAGCGAAGGTTTCTGTGAGTTTTGGCATATGTCATTTCTTTGTAGGTAATTTGTAGGTAACTACCTGCTACTGTAGGTAACCCACTGATACTAGATGACATGAATTATTAAACAATATGAAACAGATAGCAACTACTTGCTACTCTATGAAACTCAACCCTTTTGTTTGGAAGGCTGCTGCTCTACCATTGAGCTACACCCGCTTCGGGGGTCCTTATGTGGCCGAGTCGGGCGGGAGTTCAAGGCCTCTGTAACACCTTGAAATCATTTGTTGCCCCGAAGGGACTTTTGCCCGCCGCCCTAGGCTGCTAAAAGGTCTCAACCAAATTTCGGAGACACATATGAGCATTGCAACCGTCATCCTCGCCGCCGGGCAAGGCAGCCGCATGAAATCGGACATTCCAAAGGTTCTGCACAAAATCGCCAGCGCCCCGATGCTGTGGCACGCGATGCAATGCGCCGCGCAGATCGAGGCGGACAAAACCATCGTGGTTGTCGGGCATGGCGGTGAGGCGACCTCTGCCGCCGCGCATGAATTCAACGCCGATGCGAAAATCGTTTGGCAAAAGGAACAGAACGGCACCGGCCACGCGGTGCAACAGGCGATGGACGAATTGAACGATTTCGACGGTGACGTGATCGTGCTTTACGGCGATACGCCGTTCATCAAACCCGAAACCCTGCACAAGATGCTGGCGGCCCGCGCACAAAACTCGGTCGTGGTTCTGGGATTCGAGGCCGCGATCCCCGGCGGATATGGACGCCTTCAAATGCAAGGCGACAGTCTGGAGGCGATCATCGAGGCGAAGGATTGCACACCAGAGCAACTCGGTATCACATTTTGCAACTCCGGCGTCATCTGCGCACCCGCGTCCTTGCTGTTTTCGTTGCTCGAAGATGTCGGGAACGAAAACTCCAACGGCGAGGTGTATCTAACAGACATCATCGCCATCGCCCGCGCCCGCGACCTGCCCTGCACGGCGATCACTTGCTCCGAGGCCGAAACGATGGGCGTTAACTCGCGCCAAAATCTGGCGGATGCCGAAGCGATATTCCAGCAATCCGCCCGCGCGGCAACCATGGAAAACGGCGTTACCTTAACCGCACCGGACACCGTCCATTTCGCCTTTGACACCCATATAGGGCGCGATACCATCGTTGAGCCAAACGTGTTCTTCGGCCTCGCCGTAACAATCGAGAGCGGGGCCATAATTCGTGCCTTCAGTCACCTTGAGGGCTGCCACGTTGCGCGGGAATGCGTCGTCGGCCCATATGCCCGCCTGCGCCCGGGCGCAGAGCTGGATCTGGGGGCCAAGGTCGGTAATTTCGTTGAAATCAAGGCCTCGCAGATCGAGGCAGGGGCGAAGATCAATCACCTGGCGTATGTCGGCGATGCCCGGATCGGGGCGGGTTCCAACATCGGGGCGGGTACGATTTTTTGCAATTACGACGGGGTTAACAAGCACCATACCGAGATTGGAAAACGGGTGTTTATCGGCTCCAATTCTTCGCTGGTTGCCCCTGTCAGCATTGCGGACGACGGGTTTGTGGCGACGGGTTCTGTGGTGACTTCGGACGTTCCCGAAGGCGCGCTCGCTATCGCTCGCGCGCGGTTGGAGATTAAACCGGGCCTCGGGAAACGCATGATGGACAGGCTTAGGGCTGCCAAGGCGGCAAAGAAATGACACCGTTGGCGGAGCTCGAAGCCCTTGCCAATCCACAAAAAGCGGCGGATATGGCGAAGTATCATAAGGTCGAGCGTCCCTATTTTGGCGTCGCTAACCCTGAAATTTATGACCTTTGCAAAACTTGGCGCGCGGGTACTGACCTAAAGGGGCGGCTCGAAATCGCCAGCACTTTGTGGGACAGCAACGTTCACGAGGCACGGATCGCCGCCACCAAACTGTTAACGCAAGCCCGCATTCGCCCCGACGACGCGGTTTGGGCTGAAATCACCCGCTGGGTTGACGAATTCGATGCTTGGGCGATTGCCGATCATGTGTGTTCGGCGGGGTCTCGACGGTTGGTTACGGATCCGGCGCGCCTTAATGAAGTGGAGCGCTGGACGACAAGCGAAAACATGTGGGTTCGCCGCGCGGCCATGGTCATGACCCTGCCATGGACAAAGCAAAATCATCCAAATGACGCGGATCGTGCCGTTCGCGAGCGCATTCTGGGTTGGGCCGCCAAATATACCGAGGACCATGATTGGTTCATCCAGAAGTCTGTCGCCTGGTGGCTGAACTGCCTGTCTGGCCACGACCCGGACCGCGTTCGCACCTTTATGGCCGAGCATGGCGAAAAAATGAAACCCTTTGCCCAGCGTGATGCTATCCGAAAACTGGGTTAATCAGGGATAAACAACATGCAAACGCTCAAGCGTTTCCGCATTGAGGTGCGGAAACTTCGGGTGTAACTTCGACGCCAAATCCTTGGCTGAAATCGCATGCGCGGAAATGCCTCCACGTCGCCCGGTCACGTTCACCCCGTTCGCCGTCTGGACATACATGCCATCGGTTTTATCGTTAACAACGGGGGCAAACTGGCCAACTTTTCGATGACCGCCAAGGCAATGAATACTCACGGTTTCAGGGATAGACATGACCTTGCCCTGCTGAACAAGTGCCAACCCAGCAGAGCCACAATCGCGCGTATCATCGAAAATCTGCAATGCCCCGTCCGAAAGCGCCAGCTGGTGCCCTCGCGAGAACGTAACAATTTTCCCTGTCTTATGCGGCACCATATGCGTGCGCAACCGCGCGACATAATCATTAGCAAGCGCGTCATCATCGTCCAGACGAAAACTGGCGGTTATGGGGGCGGCAGGGTCCAGCATCTCGAATATCGAGCGTTTGAATATCCGCTGGATATTGGCCAGCGGACGGTAAGCACGCACATACACATTGGGTAAATCGCGCACCAACCCAATCAGGCGATCATGCGCCCAAGACGGCAAATCGCGCGAGGTTATCAGCATCAAATTGAAATCTGGATCCGTTTGCGCGGTAAGGCTGGGCAGACAAATATCCTCGAACAACTGAAAGCGGCGTTGCAGGCGGGCACGGTCAAATATCCGGGCTTTGCGTTCGTGGTAATTCTGCGCAGACAGCGGCGGGAAAAAATTCGAATCCCGCAGCACGATCGAAAACCGTATTATCCCGACAATTGCCGAGGGCCTTAACGCCATCACCCGCGCCTGCCGATTCGTCAGAAGTGTTGCCATCAAATTGCACCAAATCCGTTAATATATAGGTTAACCCCGTTTTTTAAGCTCTCGGCGTAATATCTTACCGGTGGCGGTCATTGGCAAGCTATCAATGAATTCAATCTCGCGCGGCGCGACGTGCGGGGATATCCTCGTGCGGACCCGCAGCACCAGTTCCGCTTTTAGCGCGTCACTCCCCTCGCCGTTCAGCACAACGAACGCCTTGACGATTTCGGTCCGCACGGGGTCCGGCACACCAATCACGGCGGCCATCAAAACGGCGTCATGGCCAACCAGACAATCCTCGATCTCGCTAGGCCCGATGCGATAACCGGACGAGGTAATCACATCATCGGTACGGGACGAAAAGTGGAAATATCCTTCGCCGTCCATCGTGCCCAGATCGCCGGTAAGCATCCAGCCACCGATGAACTTTTCGGCGGTTTTCTCGGGGTTCTTCCAGTATTCAAGAAACATAGAGGGGTCAGGGCGGCGCACCGCGATCTCTCCCTCCTCACCCGCAGGTAACACGTTGCCCGAAGGATCAATAATCGCCACATCGTGGCCCGGCACAGGTTTTCCTGTTGATCCGGGGCGTGGCGCGAACGCATCGACGCAATTCCCCAACACCAGATTACACTCCGTTTGGCCGTAAAATTCGTTGATCGTCACGCCCAGAACACGCTGCCCCCAGTCCAGTAATTCCGTGCCCAGCGACTCGCCGCCGGAACCGACACTCCGTAATTTAAGCGGTGCAAGTTCCTTAACTTGGCGCATTAATTTCAACGCAGTCGGTGGCAGGAAGGTGTTGCGCACACCCAATTTGCGCATCAACCAGAATGCCTTCTCAGGATCAAACTTCGACATCCGGTGCGCAACCAGCGGCACCCCGTAATGCAGCGCGGGCATCATCACATTCGTCAAGCCGCCCATCCACGCCCAGTCCGCAGGGGTCCAAAGACAATCGCCCTTTTGGGGCAGGAAATTATGGTGCGTCTCAACCCCCGGCAAATGCCCAAGCAAAACCTTATGCCCGTGCAATGCACCCTTGGGCGGGCCAGTGGTGCCAGAGGTATAACTGATGAACGCAGGCGTGTTCAGGCCAGTCTCGGTCATTTCGATTCGGTCAGAGGCACGACCCAGTTCAGCCCAGAAATCCAGCGCCTCGGCCGAATCGATACAGTAAATCGCCTCCAGATCCGGCAATTCATCGCGAATATTCAGCACCTTTGCCAGATTCGCACGGTCCGTGACAACAATTTTCGCACCCGCATTCGCCAGCCGGTATTTCAAACCATCCTCGCCAAACAGCGTGAACAGCGGCACGACGATTGCGCCAAGTTTGTAACACGCCAAATGCGTCAACACCGTCTCGGGCGTTTGGGGCAACAGAACCGCGCAACGATCACCGCTTTGCAGCCCCCTCGCCCGTAACGTATTGGCCAATTGCGAGGATAGCCGCGACAGTTGTTGATAGGTGAAATCCTGCAAACCACCGTTCGCGTCCATATAAGTCATCGCGTGGCGATCAGGCTCGGCTCGCGCCCAACGCTCGCAAATTTGTTCGGCGATGTTATAGCGCGCAGGTGTGGGCCAACGGAAATCCGCCCGCATTTCTTCCCAAGTACCGGACCGCGCTACCAAATTTTCGACGTGCATCTGCAATTCTCCCTCATTCACGATCACTTTATCAAAAGGCGGGCAGAACCCAAGCTATTACCCTTGTAACGCCGCGTATTGAGGTCTAGGCTGGCCAGAGAAACAACAGGAACACCCATGTTACACATGCCAAAATTAGTCGACCCGTTCGCGCGGGAGGTAACCTACCTTAGGGTATCCGTAACCGATCGCTGCGATCTGCGATGTTTCTATTGCATGTCCGAAAACATGACCTTTTTACCTAAAAAAGAGCTGCTGAGTCTTGAAGAACTAGACCGCCTCTGCACCACCTTCATCGATATGGGGGTCAGCAAACTGCGTGTAACCGGTGGCGAGCCGTTAGTGCGTCAGGGCATCATGACCTTCTTTGACGACATGTCCCGCCATCTGGCGTCCGGTGCGTTGAAGGAACTGACGCTAACCACCAACGCCACGCAATTGCACAAATTCGCCCAGCCGTTGAAGGACGCAGGGGTCAAACGGCTCAACGTCTCGCTTGATACTCTGGACGAAGAAAAATTCGCCATGATCACCCGTTGGGGCCGTTTCCGTCAAGTGATGGAGGGGATCGATGCCGCCGACAAGGCAGGATTGTCGATCAAAATCAACATGGTGGCCCTTAAGGGAACCAATGACGATGAAGCCCACAGAATGGTGGAATGGTGCGGGCAACGCGGGTTCGACCTGACGTTTATCGAGGTCATGCCGATGGGTGACATGGGCGATGCGGATCGCCGCGATCAATACTGGTCCCTCAAAGATGTGCGCACCAAACTGGAAAGCCAGTGGACCCTGACCGACATTCCGCTAAATACCGGCGGTCCGGCGAGTTACGTTCGCATCGAGGAAACCGGCGGGCGTGTCGGGTTCATCACGCCGCTTACCCATAATTTCTGCGAAAGCTGCAACCGTGTTCGTCTGGATTGCAAAGGCCAGTTGCACATGTGTCTGGGGCAAGAGGACGACGCCGACCTGCGCAAAGTTTTGCGTGACAATCCGGGCGACAATCAACCGATGCGCGATGCGATCAACAATGCGATTGCGCGCAAGCCCAAGGGTCACGATTTCGATTATTCCCGTCAGAATATTCAAGGCGAGATGCGGCGACACATGAGCCACACTGGCGGCTAAAACCTACCCGCCCAGCCCGCGCCGCCACCCAAGCCCCGCTTCGGTGCTGCCGCGCGGATGGTATTCCGCACCAATAAACCCTTTATATCCAATGTCTTGGATGTGCTTAAGAATATGTCTGTAATCCAACTCGCCCTCGTCCGGTTCCGCACGGCTCGGAACGGCCGCGATCTGGATATGGCCAATGATCGGCAGCATGCTTTGCAAAAGGCGGGAAAGATCGCCCTGCATTATCTGCAAATGGTAACAGTCAAACATCAGTTTCAGGTTAGGATCGTTGATTTGCGCGATAATTTCTGCCGCCTGATCTGCTGTTTGCAAGAAATATCCGGGGGCGTCAAAACGGTTCAATGGCTCGATCAGTAGCGTAATACCGTTGCCTGCGACCCGCGCAAGTGCATAGTCCAGACTAGACAGGAACGCCCGATGCGCGGCCTCGCCTGACGCAAAACCTGCCATAACGTGAATGTTGTGCGCGCCAATCGCAACGGCGTAATCAACCGCCTGATCTATCGCGGCGCGCGCTTCGGTTTCGCGCCCCGCCAGTGCCGACAACCCGTTGCCATCGCCTCGGACCGTATTCAGGGCCAGCATTGGTAATCCGGTTTCATCCAGTGCCGCTTTCACCAACGCCGGATCGGTGTCGTAGGGCCAATGACATTCAACCGCCTCGAACCCCGCCTTTGCCGCCGCACGGATGGCGTCGGGTAAGGTCAGTTCCGTCCACAAAAACCCGAGGTTGGCGGAAAAGCGCGTCACGCCTCCCATTCCACATCGAATTTATCGACTATGCCGTTCACCTGCGCCGCCGTTAACATTTGCGGATTACAGCCACGCGTTATCAACGCCAGCTTGGCGGTTTCTTCCAGTTCTTCCATCGCATAAACGGCGGCCTCGATGTCTTTTCCAGCCACCACCGGCCCGTGATTGGCCAGCAGCACAGCCGCGCGTTTGCCTGCCAAGCCGCGCACCGCCGCGCCCATCGAAGGGTCGCCGGGCATAAAATAGGGCAGCAGTTTGACCTTGCCCAAACGCATCACGGAATACGCCGTCAGCGGCGGCAGCACGTTGTCAGGATCCGTATCGGGCAGCATTGAAAGCGCCACGGAATGGGTGGCGTGCAGATGCACAACCGCGCCCGTCTGGCTTCGGGTATCGTAAAACGCCGAATGCAGCGACATCTCTTTGGTCGGTGCATCCCCACCGATCAACCGCCCGCCCGCATCGGAATGTGACAGGCGTGCTGGATCAAGTGCGCCGAAACTGGACCCCGTAGGTGACACCAGCAAGCCACCATCCGCCAGCCGCGCCGAGATATTGCCCGAAGCACCCCCCGTCAGACCGCGATCAAACATCGACTTGGCCAGAGTGCATATAAGTTCACGCAGTTGGGTCTCGCTCGTCATGATGCATCCAGTGTTTTTAGGGCCGCTTCAAAGAAATCCACGTCCCCGAAGTTACCGGATTTTAAAGCAATAGCCAAGCCATGCGCCCGCATCGCCGGAACCCCTGCGGCAATTTCCGGCCCGATTTCCATGGCCTTGATGCCCAGCCCTGCGACAACCGCGCCGGAGGTCTCGCCCCCCGCTATGACGAACCGTTTCACCCCTCCGGCCATCAAAAGTTTGGCGATAGACGCAAACATGGCCTCGATTTTTGTGGCCACGGTATCGCCCCCGTATTTCGCTTGTGCCGCAGCAACGGCGGCTGGGTCCGCCGAAGAATACGCCAACGGCGCCGTGTCGATATTGTCGAGCATCCAGTTGGCAACACGAAGCGCCGTTACCTCGTTCGACATAACCTGATCGGCACGTATTTCGAATGACGGATGGTTCTTTGCATAGGCGGCCACCTGCCCGCGTGTCGCAGCCGAACACGACCCCGACAGGATCGCACCTGCGCCCTGAACGCCGGACCAACGCGCCTTGCGGCCACTCAGCCCGAAATTCGCTGGTAAACCAAGGGCAACGCCGGAGCCTCCGGTAATCAATTTGCAACCCTTGGCAGCTTTGCCGATTTCTAAAAGGTTATCGTCGGTAATCGCATCGACTACCACCAGCGAAGGCGAAGTCACAGCCCTTAGCGCCTGCGAGATCGCGCCCGCGCCCTGCATCACGACCTCGCAAGGAATATGCGCAATGTCCCGCCGCGTTTGCGGCTTCAACCACCGGCACAAATTCGGGTCAGTCA
>CAKZNY010000064.1 GCA_937132145.1 uncultured Paracoccaceae bacterium
GCGTGAATTCCATCAATTGGGCACGGGTTATGGCGCAGGTGGTTTACTATTTCACCTCCGCCGTGTCGTTGGGGGCGCCGTACCGTAAGGTTTCGTTCACGGTTCCGACTGGCAATTTCGGTGATATTTTTGCTGGCTACGTTGCCAAACGTATGGGTCTGCCAATTGACCGGTTGGTGATCGCCACCAATCAAAACGATATACTGCATCGTACACTTGCAAACGGTGACCATTCCAAAACGGGCGTGACACCGTCAATCAGCCCATCGATGGACATTCAGGTTTCGTCTAATTTCGAGCGTCTATTGTTCGACCTTTATGACCGCGAAGGTTCCGCCGTTTCGCAACTTATGGATGATCTTGGCAATAAAGGCTCGTTCACGCTTTCGCAGGGCGCGCTTGACCGCTTTCGGGATGAATTCGACAGCGCGAATTGCTCCGAGGAAGAAACCTCCGCCACCATCCGGTTCGCACAGAAACACTACGGTGAAATCGTTTGCCCGCACACTGCAATCGCCATCAAGGTGGCGGCCGAGGTTCGCGGAAATCAGGCCACACCGATGATCATACTGGAGACCGCCCACGCCGCCAAATTCCCCGACGCGGTCGAGGCTGCCTGTGGCATTCGCCCAGACCTGCCACTGCACATGGCCGGTTTGTTTGATCTCCCCGAGCGCGTAACCCGCGTCGCCAACGACCTTGCTGCCATTCAGGAACTAATCCGAAAAGGGATCACCGCTTGAGCGTTCAAATACATACTCTGTCGAACGGATTTCGTATCGTCACCGAAAATATGCCCGGCTTGAAATCTGCCACGATTGGCATCTGGGTGGATGCAGGCGCGCGCCATGAGCGTCTGGATCAAAACGGCATCGCACATTTTCTTGAGCACATGGCTTTCAAGGGTACGAAACGGCGCACGTCGCTGGACATCGCCGAGGCTATCGAAAATGTCGGCGGTTTTATCAATGCCTACACCAGCCGCGAAACCACCGCGTATTATGCGCGTGTGCTGCAAGAACATGTGCCGCTTGCGCTCGATGTGATCTCGGACATCCTGCTGGAACCAGCGTTTGATCCGCGTGAATTGGAGGTCGAGCGCGGCGTGATCTTGTCCGAAATCGGCCAATCCTTTGATACGCCCGACGATATCATCTTTGACTGGCTGCAAGAAACGGCCTTTCCCGACCAACCCATGGGCCGCCCGATCCTTGGCCCTGCCGAGCGCGTAAAAGCGTTCAGTCGCGAAAATCTGGCGGGGTTCGTGCAGGAATACTACGGGCCAGAACAAATGATTTTGGCGGCAGCAGGGGCCGTTGACCATGACGCTATCGTGCGCGAGGCCGAAAAACTGTTCAGCCACTTGCCGCGACGTGCGGCCACGCTCGCCCAGAAAGCGAACTTTATCGGTGGGGAAAAGCGCGAGATCAAAGATCTGGAACAAGCGCATTTTACCTTCGCAATCGAGGCTCCGGGTTTTCGAGTCGACGACGTATATACCGGCCAGATTTTCGCCACAGCATTCGGGGGCGGCATGTCCTCGCGGTTGTTTCAGGAGGCTCGTGAAAAACGCGGCCTGTGCTATTCGATTTTCGCCTCGGCCAGCGCGCATGAGGATACGGGCATGTTCACAGTTTACGCCGGCACAAGCGGTGATAAAGTCGCTGAACTTGCCGAACTGACGATCACCGAACTCCGCCGCGCAACGCAAGACATGAGCGATGCCGAGGTTGAACGCGCCCGCCAGCAGATGAAGGCCGGGATGTTGATGGGCCTGGAAAGCCCCTCCTCCCGTTGCGAACGGCTGGCCCGCATGGTTTCAGTGTGGAATCGCGTGCCCGACCTTGAAGAAACGATTGCCAAGATCGAGGCTGTCACCACGCCTAAAGTTCGCGATTTTGCGCAAAAGCTGTGCCTGACAGGCAAGCCAGCGATGGCTCTTTATGGGCCGGTGGACAAAGCACCGACGCTGGCTACTCTCGCAGATAAACTCGTGGCTTAGGGGTGTTTTTTCGGCGTAAAATTCAAATACTCCAGACCGAGCGGTTGATTTTGCGCTTGCCCGAAGCGGGCGATTATTCCGAATGGGCGGACCTTCGCCGTGGATCAGCCGACTTTTTGGCGCCATGGGAACCCGTGCGTGACAATGTATATATAACGCGTCGCGCTTTTCGGGGGCGGGCAGCGTTGTCCAAGCGTTTGGCCAAAGATCGCCGCGCGTTAAACATGCTGATTTTTCGTCGCGACGATGATCAACTGGTTGGCGGCATCACCCTTGATAACATCCAGGGCGGTGTATCCAAGTCTTGTGCGGTTGGCTACTGGATGGGCGAGCGCTTCACGCGGCAAGGCTTTATGGCCGAGGCGCTGAATGCTGCGGTGCTGCATGCATTCACGGTGTTGGACATCAGCCGAATTCAGGCCGGATGTCTGCCCGAAAATGCCCCATCGCGCACATTACTTGAAAAATCCGGCTTCAAATATGAAGGTGTTGCGCAAAGCTATCTGCAAATCGCTGGGCGCTGGCGCAACCATGTTCTATATGCCAATCTGCGGCGGGACCGTCGTGGCCGCACGGATTAAACCTGCCTGAATTTTGTCGGAGGGATGCATGCCGCTGAACGAACCAACACCCGAATTTCTGTCAAAACTGGCGAGCATCACTGATTCCGCCACACCCACCGCCCGTTATCTGGAAGAACCGCGCGGGCGGTATGACGGGCAGGGGGCGGCGGTGGTGCGTCCGCGTTCGGTGCGCGAAGTTTCGGAAATTGTGCGCCTGTGTAACGCGCATAAAATCGGTGTCGTTCCTTTCGGCGGTGGTACGGGGCTGGTCGGTGGACAGATCTCGATCAGCGGACCGAAACCTGTGATCCTGTCGCTGGAGCGGTTGAATTCCATTCGCGATGTTGACCCTGCCGACAACATTCTAACGGCCGAGGCTGGTGTGATTTTGGCCGATATTCAGAGCGCCGCAGATAATGTTCAACGCCTGTTTCCGCTGTCTCTGGCCTCTGAGGGTTCCTGCCAGATTGGTGGAAACCTTGCCACCAACGCGGGCGGTGTGAATGTGTTGCGCTACGGAAATGCCCGTGATCTGTGTCTGGGGATCGAGGCGGTTTTGCCAGATGGAAGCATTTTTTCCGGGCTAAAGCGATTGCGCAAAGACAACACGGGATACAACCTGCGGAACCTTTTGATCGGCGCAGAGGGCACGCTGGGTATCATCACCGCGGCGACGCTACGGCTTATGCCCAAACCGGTCGAGGTTGAAACGGCCTTCCTCGGTATCCCGAACCCGCAAGCCGGCGTGGAAATATTAAGCCGTTTATCGACACAACTTGGCGAGGTGATCTCTGCGTTCGAGTTGATCCACCGCCAAGGTCTGGATTTCCTGATTGAGACAGGGATCGAATTTACCGCGCCGCTTCCCTCTGCACCCGAATGGATGGTGCTACTTGAATGCGGGGCAGGCGGGGCTTCTGGCTTGAAGGATAATCTGGAACGGATATTGGGCGACGCTTTCGACGAGGGGCTGATCACGGACGCGGTCTTGGCGCAGAACCAGACGCAACGGCAGGCGTTCTGGAATATTCGTGAACATATCCCCGAGGCCAATCGCAGGATCGGAGTGATCTCCTCGCATGATATTTCGGTGCCAGTCAGTCGAGTTCCCGATTTCATCGAAAAGGCGGCCAGAATGGTCAA
>CAKZNY010000065.1 GCA_937132145.1 uncultured Paracoccaceae bacterium
TCCGTGGCTATGATTTCGGCCTAACAATCGTTTCCCACACTGAACCGATGGACATCGGCATCTACGCCCGCCCCGAGTACTACTTCCAGTATGATAGCGCGGCTTTCCAGCAGTTGATGGAGGATTTGAATGCGGCGACCGATCCGGCCAACCGCTCCACAATCCTGAAAGCGGCACAGCAGATGATCGCGGATGATTACGTCAACGGCTACTTGTTCCAGCTGGCCAGCACCACTGTGGCCAACGCCAATATCGTTGGTCTCTGGGTTAACGCGCCGACACAGGCAACGGACCTGACGGCCGTTTACTGGAACGACTAAAACCAACCGGCAGAGGCGGCGCTTCGCCTCTGCCCACATCTGAAAACCGGTCCTCATGCTTCGCTATGCGCTGAAACGATTGCTATCCCTCGGCCTCAGCTTGCTGGCCGCCAGCGCTGTGATTTTTATTGCGATCGAGGTCGTCCCCGGCGACCCCGCCTCCTACATGCTGGGCTTTAACGCCCAACCCGACACCATCGCCGCCCTGCGCGAGGAACTGGGCCTGAACGTCTCGGCAATGGAATGATACATCAGTTGGGTTACCGGAATGTTAACGGGCGATTTCGGTATCTCCTACACCTACCGCACGCCGGTTGAGGATATAATTGGCGCCCGCATATCAATGCGAGCACATTCTGCCCAACATCGTCAACCTGCTAATCGCGCAAGGCGGCATCCAGTTTTCGCTGGGTATATTGGCCGAGGTGGGCCTCTCCAACGTCGGTCTAGGTGCACAACAGCCAATCCCGAGTTGGGGCCGTATGCTGGCCGAAAGCCAGACCATGATCAGTTTCGCGCCGCATCTGGCGATATTCCTCGGCATGGCGATTTCGTTCACCGTGCTTGGCCTGAACCTGATGGGCGACGGGTTGCGCGACCTGTTTGACCCAAGGCTACGGCGGTCCCGCACATGAGCTTTCTGCAAATCGATGACGGCTTTGAACCCCGTGAAAACCATCGGCGACCAAGTTGCGGAAACGGTTTTGATACACGGGAACGCCAAGCGAAGCGAGGCCACTGCCATTGCCCGTGATACCCTTAATCGCGTCGGCTTGCCCGAAGACCTGTTTCCGCTGACGCGGTATCCGCACGAACTTTCCGGTGGTCAACGCCAACGGGTTGTGATCGCTATGGCCATCGCGCTTCGCCCCAGATTGTTGATCGCGGACGAACCAACAACTGCGCTGGATGTCACCACGCAAGCCCAGATCCTTGATTTGCTGAAAAAGCTGGTCGCCGAGGACGGCATGTGCCTGATGCTCATCACCCACGACCTCGGCGTGGTGGCGGAAGTTGCCGATCACATAGTCATCATGAAAGACGGCGAGGTGGTGGAATCCGGCGAAACCCACGCCCTGTTTCGCAACATGAAGCACCCATATACGAAAGCGCTATTCGCAGCTTCCAGCCACGTTCCTGACAAAGGCGTTGATCGTGTGTCAAAAACACCGTTGCTGGAAGTTTGCAACGCCATTCGTGATTACACATTGCCGCGCAAATCGCTGTTCGGCAAACCGCAAACCTTTCGCGCCGTAAGCGATGTTAGTTTTGTGTTGCACAAGGGTGAGAACCTCGGGCTGGTGGGCGAAAGCGGTTGTGGCAAGTCCACCCTGACCCGCGCAATTCTTGGTCTTGAAGCCTTGCAAGGTGGCGAAATCCGCATCCAAGGCGTGCCGGTTCTGGCCAAAACCCACATGCCGCGCGATCTGCGGCGCAAGATGCAA
>CAKZNY010000066.1 GCA_937132145.1 uncultured Paracoccaceae bacterium
GGGAACTGTTCGCGAAGTTCAGGGCGAGGTCAGGCGGCTTGATCTGCGTACTCGAACCCAGACGCAGAAATCGGGAATGCAGGTCGGGGGCCATCACTTTGGTCGGGGACACATCCACCAGATACTGACAAACCCGCTTTACGCAGGCCGCATTCGCCATAAAAACCAGGTTTATGACGGCCAACATCCGGCGATCATAGACGGGGAAATCTGGAACAAGGTTCAGGTCGCCCTTGAAGCGCAGGCGGGCCGTCACCGTCTCAAGTTGAACGCAGCAGAGCCGTCACCGTTGATAGGGAAACTGTTTGACGAAACGGGTGAGCGGTTAACACCGTCGCACGCCAGCAAGAACGGGGTTCGGCACCGGTATTACGTCTCGCACCGTCTCATAAAACAGTCCGGCGAGAAAGACCTGTCCGGATGGCGGTTGCCGGCAAAGGCACTGGAGGAGGGGTTGGCGGCAACGCTTGTCGAGGAATTTGAACGGCCAGTATTTCTGACACGGGTGTTTCCGCTGACGGGGGCATCGGAATTGAAACAGGTGTTGCGCCGGATTGACGGTTTGGTCCGGGAACTGAAAGGAACGTCGAGTACCACTGTCACGGCCAGCCTGATTTCCGAGGTCCGGATCAGCGCGGGGTGCATGGAAATCCGGCTGGATCCGAACGTGCTTTCCAAACAACTGGATGTGCCGCGTGCCGATATTTTTGAAGAAGGTCTGATATTCGAGAAACCGTTTCAGCTTCGCAAGCGCGGTGTTGAAACAAAACTGGTTCTCGGAGGCATCCAGACCGAACTGGATATAACGCTTATCCGCAATATTGTGGCTGCTCAAAAATGGCTCAAAGCAATCCGGCAGGGGCGGACACTTGACGAAGTGGCGAAAGAGGCTGGGCTAACCAAACGGCGCATATTGCAAATGATGGACCACGCATTTATGGCCCCTGATATTGTAAAGCAAGTTGCCGGGGGGCGGCAGCCGGTTGAGCTTACTTCGGAATGGCTCCAGCGCAACACGCTGCCGCTCGACTGGGACGATCAGCGACAATTGATCGCCAGCCTCTAAGCCGGAAACGTATCCCGACGACTCAAACTGTTAGCGCCTTAATTGCAAACAGAGATTTAGGGGTATTTGTGGCCCGTACGGTGCGCGATTGCGCGTCTCTGTGTGGCTGCCAGGTCTTAACCCGCGGAAATAACGTAAGAACTTGAGGCCAAACACATGTACTCAAAATGAGACGGACTGGCTGGCTGGGCAGAGAAGATTCGAGATCGCACTTACAATTTGCATCAGTCGGAAATCAGACAATCCCGCTGCTGTGTGTCGCAAACTGTTAGCGCCGTATTTGCTAACCGAGATTTTGGGGGACTGGAGGCGTTAATTGGTCCCTAAGTTGGGTCTCTTCGAAGGCGGCCAAAAGGTATCGTTTTGAAATGATTAAATTATACACGTATAGGTGGCAATCGCAGTGAAAACAAGGACTTGCTGGCTGGGGAACCAGGATTCGAACCTGGACTAACAGAGTCAGAGTCTGTGGGTCTACCGTTAACCTATTCCCCAGTAGAAGGCCGTCATTTACGCAAGTGCTTGGCCGAGGTCAAGAGGCGGAGGCGGTAATTTTCTGGCAAATAAAGTGCATACTCGCGGCTGGTTGAGCAGTCGGTTCGGGGCGTGGCTTGCCAATATCACCAGTTTATTACTGGCAGGGTTGTTTTTGT
>CAKZNY010000067.1 GCA_937132145.1 uncultured Paracoccaceae bacterium
CGGGAAAAGGAGCTGCATAAGCTCTCGTTCTTGGGTCGCGCCCGTTCGCTCGGGTTTACCATCGAGGATTGTCGCACGTTAATAGCGCTGTATGACGACAAATCCCGCGAAAGCGCCGATGTTAAACGCGTCGCTAACGAGCATCTTGAGCAGATCGAGAGCAAAATTGCGGGGCTCGAAGCCATGCGCGACACGCTTTCGCTTTTAATTGACGAATGTGCGGGCGACCACCGACCCGACTGCCCGATACTAAAGGATCTTGGCGGGGTTCTCGCAAATTGATTACGGGTGGAACATATCACACGAAATTCATTCCGGTTGCTGTTGTGCCCAACGAACAACAGCTGACGGAAACAAGTCATTACGAATGTCTGTCGAGTGCGGACATGGCTGAAACGAAACTCAGCCTTGTCCAAACTTGCCGGCAAATTGTGGCTAAGCCACGCAATAAGCCTTTGGCATCAATATTGTTTTCGCTGCCTGCGTAACATCATTGAAGGTCAGGGGCAAAAAACTAGGAGGATATGACGTGAAAAATCATATAAAAACACTTCCGGGAGCGCCCCCCATTCGGGGAAGCGGGATCCTGAAAACAACCAAGGCACTTTTGGTCGCAGCGACGTTCACGGCGTCGCTAGGCGCTGGTGCGGCATTTGCCGGACCTGACGACCGCTCGGACCTTAGAATCGCAATGCCGACAACCTGGGCATCGCACGGCCCTACTGTGAATTCCAATTTCGCAGCACGGGTTGCATATTCGCTCTACGACACTTTGGTGTGGCGTAACTATCTGTCCAATGCGGACGGTAGCGGAGCTGAACTTGTACCTGGTCTGGCAACAAGCTGGGAGCAGGTATCACCAACCGAGTGGGACTTTACCATTCGTCAAGGTGTGAAGTTCCATGACGGCACAACGATGACGACATCAGACGTGGCGTTCTCGATCAACAACACATACGGCGATGGCAGCGAGCCGTTCGCGGCTTCCGGCACAATCGCAAGTGTCGTTGCTGTGGATGACAACATTGTCCGCATCACAACCAAAAACCCTGATCCGGCATTGTTGGCACGTATGGCAACAGTGATGGGCCAAGTCTATCCACAGGCCTATTACGAAAGTGTTGGCCAAGAAGAGTTTGGTCGTGTGCCAGTCGGTACCGGTCCATACAGCTGGGGTGGCCGTGTCGCCGGAGAATCCGTTAGACTGGATGCTTTTGACGACTATTGGGGCGACAAGCCGCCACTGCACTCCATCACGTTCCTTGAGGTACCAGAAGTGTCCTCGCGGCTAGCTGGGTTGCTTACGGGTGAATATGACATCGTAACGTCACTTCCACCAGATCAGACCCGTCCGATCGACAAGGACGACGCGACTGAAATCCGGTCGGTTGCTGTTGAAAACGTTCACATGATTACCTTCCGTCAGTACAAAACAGACAGACCACAAGCTGACAAGCGTATTCGTAAAGCCATGGCACTGTCGCTTAACCGCGCGCTGCTGGCTGACAAGCTCTGGGCCGGTTTGACCGTTGCCGGAACTTACGATTTCGCCGGATATGGTGATTACGCAATGCCTGAACGTGGCGCATTGCCGTTTGATCCGGAAGAAGCCAAACGTTTGCTGGCTGAAGCTGGTTATGATGGCGAAGAAATCGTTATTCGTGTGGTTGGTGGATATTACACTAACATGACGCGGGCGATGGAAGTCGGTCTTGAAATGTGGAAAGAGGTTGGCCTGAACGTCAAGCTCGACATTATCGAGAACTGGGGCCAGATGGGTCAAGAAGGCGACGCTTACGCCGCATCCGACAATATGTGGATGACGGATCCCGGTGGCGGCATGTGGTTCAGCTGGGGCCGTGAAGGTGGCCATCGTCTGAAGGATTGGGGCGGAACACCACCGGACGAATTCTTGGCACTTGGTACAGCCATCGAGCAAGGCTCGGACTTCGACACCCGCCAGCAGGCCTATAGCGATCTGCTCGATCTTTGGGACGATCTCGTTCCCGCGATCCTGCTATATCGCCCTGTTGAAGCTTACGGTGTACGCAAAAACCTGAGCTGGACGCCATATACGTTCTTCTACATGGACTTCCGTGCATCCAATGTCATGGACATGAGCAAAATGTAAGCGCCTTACTAAACTGACAAACGGGCGGGCCGCAGATGCATTCTGTGGCCCGCGCAACCAACAACAAAAAAATAATCCAACAGTCACCGGAGCGCAAATTGACCCGATACGTCCTCATAAAAATGTTACGCAGCGTCTTTACACTGTGGATCGTGGTATCAGCCGTTTTTCTGGTCCTTCGGGCCTCCGGCGATCCGATTTACAGTATTTTCTCGCTGGGAACCCCTGAAGCCACTCTCGACGTATTCCGCGCGAAATGGGGCATCGATAAATCTATTTTTGA
>CAKZNY010000068.1 GCA_937132145.1 uncultured Paracoccaceae bacterium
AAGGAATTTGGCTATGTGGACCTATCAGAACCCGGTAAAGATAGTATTCGGAAGTGGCCAGTTTTCTGCCCTGCCGGAAATGATTGCGGGTCGCAGCTATGTCTTAGTTACCTACCCGGACAGCCCGTTCGGCGAACTGACTGATCAGCTAACTGCTAAAGCCGGCCTGCCAGAGTTGATTATCAATGATATTGCGCCAAATCCGGATACGCGCTTATTAGCCGAGCAGTCTGCTCGTTTCGCTGGTTTGGATAAAATGCCAGATGTCATTGTTGCGCTTGGTGGCGGGTCGGTGATCGACTCGGCCAAGGTATTTGCTGCGGCTGCGGGCGACTTCAGCAAGGTTCTTCATTTTTTACAAACCAAGACAGGCGAAGAAGCTCTGTCCGCCATTCCGATCATCGCAGTGCCAACTACGGCTGGTACTGGTAGCGAGGTTACTTGCTGGGCGACTGTTTGGGATGAAGAGAATAGCCGCAAGTTTTCGTTGGCACGGGAAGAGCTTTACCCAGAAACCGCACTGATCGATCCGGCCCTGATGCTGGGTAAGCCCTATGGTCTAACACTAGCAACTGCACTGGACGCGCTTTCACATTCGATTGAAAGTATTTGGAATGTGAACGCGAATCCGGTCTCCGCACGTCACGCAGTGGCTGCAGCCACTGCAATTGTTCGGGACTTGCCAAAACTGCTGGGCGATCTTAGCAATCTAGAATTGCGTAGCAGCATAGCGGAGGCTTCTTTGAATGCGGGTCTTGCATTTTCCAACACAAAAACAGCGATTGCACATAATATCTCTTACCCCATCACCTTGGGATGGGGCGTGCAACATGGCATCGCCTGTTCCTTTACCTTACCGACGATTCTGCAATCAGTCATTGGAATAGGTGGATTTCGTGAAGATAGCCTGAAGGACATTTTCGGCGACGACTTGACCAAGGGTGCCGACAATCTAGCAAACTTTTTGACACAACTCGGCGTAGGCTTGCGCTTTGCCGATCACAAAATCCCTACCGAGAGTTTCGGAGCAATAGTTGACGAAGCTTTTGCCGGCGAACGGGGGAAAAATTTCATTGGCTCAAAGGAGAGCTTTTTGGAAGCAGCCAACCAAAGGGGAATTATTCAATAGATGCCTGCATAGGGCATTGTCAGATAAAACTTGGTTGAAGAGGGTAGGTGATTAAATTAGCGTCGCCGGATGATTAAACCGAGCCCTTTTCGCTATTTCAAAACTTCGCCCGAGATCATTCGCCTTGCTGTGATGTTGTATGTTCGCTTCCCCCTTTCTCTTCGAAATGTGGAAGACTTGCTCCACGAGCGCGGGATCGATGTCAGCCATGAAACGATCCGGTTTTGGTGGAATAGGTTTGGTCCGATGTTCGCAGCTGAAATCCGCCGACGGCGAGTTAGTGGGATGCGTGCCTATTCAAATTGGCAGTGGCATTTGGATGAGGTGTTTGTGAAGATTAATGGCGAAACGCACTATCTTTGGCGGGCGGTGGATCATGAAGGCGAAATTCTGGAATCTTATGTTACAAAACGACGAGATCGCAAGGCAGCATTGAAATTCCTCAGAAAAACAATGAAGCGTTACGGTTCTCCTAAGGTGATTATAACGGATAGATTGCGCTCGTATGGCGCTGCTATGAAGGTTATTGGCAATGCAGATATTCAAGAGGTAGGCCGCTGGAAGAACAATCGTGCGGAAAACTCGCACCTCCCGTTTCGACGACGAGAACGTGCCATGTTACGGTTCCGCCGTATGCAAAGTTTGCAAACCTGGACCTGTCGCGCTTTAGTGCCGCTCCATGAACTCATTTAAGCGGCTATCCTTTCAAAAGCCAAGGGGCTTTTCCAACCTAATGCCGAGTGTCTGCGGCGGGGATTATAAAAGCCGTTAATGTATTCAAATATCGCCAGTTCAGCAGCGCGACGGGTGTGCCACGGGTGCCGCCAGATCAGTTCTGCTTTGATCGTTTTGAAAAATGCCTCGACGACGGCGTTATCATAGCAATTGCCCTTGCCGCTCATGGAGGCTTTGAACCCATGTTGACGCAGGCGTTTCTGATAGTCGTGCGAGCAATATTGGCTACCACGATCCGAGTGATGAATGCAGCCCTTCGGTGGTTTTCGTAATGCCACGGCCATATCCAGAGCACGGATTGCTAGATCGCGTTTCATGCGGTTGCTGACAGCCCAGCCGATGACCCGCCTCGAATACAAGTCCAGAACCACGGCCAAATACAGCCAGCCTTCTTGGGTCCAAATATAGCTGATATCGACTGCCCATTTATGGTTGGGCCGCTCCGCATAGAAGTCGCGGTTCAGCAGGTCGGGTGCGATATCGAACTTGTGATTGCTGTCGGTTGTCACCTTGTGTTTACGGGTTCTGACAACAGCGATACCGTTCTGGCGC
>CAKZNY010000069.1 GCA_937132145.1 uncultured Paracoccaceae bacterium
GCGGGTAGCAGTAAGGGCATAGCGCCTACATTGTTACGCCACCCGATGCTGATGGGCGTTGTTGTGTGGTCCGTCGGGCATTTATTGGCGAACGGTGACACGCGCTCTATCGTTCTGTTTGGCGGGCTGGGTATCTGGGCCGTACTTAACATGCTGGTGATTAACATGCGCGAAGGGGCGTGGGATCGCCCTGTTGCTGGCCCGATCAAGGGCGATATAAAACTAGCTGTGATTTCGGTAATAATCTTTGCCGTGATCGCCACCATTCACCACTTTATTGGTCCATCACCGTTCGGAGGATAAGATGCTTGTTTATCGTTTATTAACCGAGGAAGACACCTCGGCTTTCTGTCATAAGGTTACCGAGGCGCTTTCCAAAGGGTGGCAGCTTGAGGGTAATCCGACCATGGCATTCGACACTACGCGCGGCATTATGCGGTGCGCTCAGGCGGTGGTTAAGGATTACGACGGGGAATACTCGGCTGATTTGAAGTTGGGAAAAGTGTAAGTGTCCAAAACCAATGCCGGCAATTTCTTTGAGGATTATACGGTCGGTCAAACCCTGACCCACGCCACGCCACGCACGATTTCGGGTGGGGAGCGTGCGGTATATACGTCGTTATACCCCACGCGATTTGCGTTGTATTCGTCGGATGAATTCGCGCGCGCCTGTGGCTTGCCCAAAAGCCCGATCGAGGATTTGGCGGCGTTTCACATTGTTTTTGGTAAAAGCGTGCCGGATATATCGCTGAACGCGGTCGCCAACCTTGGCTACGCCGAGGGACGGTTTTTGCTGCCGGTTTATGCGGGGGACACGTTAACGACCACTTCCGAGGTGATCGGGGTGAAGCAGAACTCTAGCGGGAAGACGGGTGTTGTCTGGGTGCGATCTACGGGCCACAATCAGCGCGGCGAGGCGGTGTTGGAATATGTGCGTTGGGTGATGGTTCGTAAACGGAACATTAACGCGCCTGCGCCTGAAACCGTGATACCAGAGTTGAAGGCAGGGCTGTCGGTTGACGATTTGGTCATTCCCGAAGGCCTTACCTTCAGCGATTACGACTTCGATCTGGCAGGCGGTCCGCATCGCTGGGGGGATTACGAGATCGGCGAGAAGATCGACCACGTGGACGGTGTCACGATTGAAGAGGCCGAGCATATGCTGGCGGCGCGTCTGTGGCAGAACACCGCCAAGGTACATTTCGATGCGACCAATCGGCCGGATGGCAAGCGGCTGATCTATGGCGGGCATGTGATTTCGATGGCGCGGGCGCTGTCGTTCAATGGTCTGGCTAATGCCCAGATGATTGTCGGGATTAATGCGGGCACCCATGCGAACCCATGCTTTGCGGGCGATACAATTCGGGTTTGGTCCGAGGTTCTGGACAAGGCCAAGGTTAGCGATAGCATCGGCGCCTTGCGAATGCGGATGGTGGCGACCAAAGGGCCATCAGCGGGATTCCTGTTACGCGGTGCAGACGGCAAGTATGATCCCGATGTGTTACTTGACTTGGACTATTGGTGCCTGATTCCTTGCTGACAGCAAACAGGGATTCATAATGCAGAAATTTATCGCGAGGCAGACGCCACTGATATTTTCGTGGTTGTGATCGTGATCGAAAATTGCAACGTAGAGAATGCCTTTTATTCTTCGATCAAGAGGAACGTCGCCATGTGTAACGAGCCGTCGTGGTATCACATATACGATTGATTCCATTATGTGATCACGCAATTTATTATAGTGATCACAAAAGCCTGTATCTGCGCGGGATAGTCGAAAAACGTATGTAGCGGGGTGGCAAAATTAGTTGCCCACATTAACGTCGCGTTAAATTTCCATATGCAGTATGCTCTGGCATACGCTGGCTGGCGCAGCCGTTTGAAAAGGGGAAGACATGACCGATGCAAACCGGGGCAACCGCCCGCTTTCTCCGCATCTTTCAATTTATCGCACACAGATCACCATGATTACGTCGATCACCCACCGGATTACCGGCGTTGGGCTGACGCTTGGCGCGGTGTTGATTGTGTGGTGGTTTATGGCCGCCTCGACCGGGCCTGAGCATTTCGCTTTTGCCGATGCGGTGCTGACAAGCTGGTTTGGTACGCTGGTGCTGGTCGGCTCGCTTTGGGCGCTTAGCTATCATCTTTGCAACGGCATCCGGCATTTGTTTTGGGACGTTGAGCGCGGGCTGGAAATGGAGACGGCGCGCAAAACCGGTTACGCTGTTTTTGCCGGCTCGATTGCGCTGACGATCCTGACATTGATTGTGACTTAGGGGAAGAACATGAGTTATCTTACCGACCGAAAACGGGTCACGGGCCTCGGTTCCGCAAAAGACGGCACGGGGCATTTTATTCAACAACGGATCACAGCCATTGCGCTGGTGCCGCTTACTGTGCTGTTTGTTTTACCGTTCAGCTATAACCTCGGCGCTGGATATGACCGCGTGATAGAGGCGTACTCGCATCCGGTTAACGCAATCGTGGCGATCCTGTTTATCTTTACGGTTTTCACACATCTTCGCCTCGGACTCCAGGTGGTGATCGAGGATTACGTTCATGGCCACGGTGCGCGTAGTGCGCTGCTGATTGCCAACACTTTGTTCTGCTGGTTATTTGGTCTGATCGGCGTTTTCGCCATCGCCAAAATCGCCCTTTAAATACGCGGAGGCCACAATGGCTGCTTACGAATATATTGATCACTATTATGACGTTGTTGTTGTCGGCGCTGGTGGCGCTGGCTTGCGGGCAACGTTGGGCATGGCCGAGCAGGGGTTGAAAACCGCCTGTGTAACCAAGGTTTTCCCGACGCGTAGCCATACGGTTGCAGCACAAGGTGGCATCGCGGCATCGCTGTCGAACATGGGGCCGGATAACTGGCAGTGGCATATGTATGACACGGTCAAGGGCTCGGACTGGCTGGGCGACATGGACGCGATGGAATATCTGGTGCGCGAAGCCCCCAAAGCGGTTTACGAGTTGGAGCATTACGGTGTTCCTTTCTCTCGCACCGAAGATGGCAAAATTTATCAACGTCCTTTCGGTGGGCACACAACCGAATTTGGCGAAGGCCCCCCCGTGCAACGAACTTGCGCTGCGGCGGACCGGACGGGTCATGCGATGTTGCATACGCTTTACGGCCAGTCGTTGAAGCATAACGCGGAATTCTACATCGAATACTTCGCTATTGATCTGATCATGTCGGAGGACGGCCAGTGTCAGGGCATTCTGGCGTGGAAGCTGGATGACGGCACTTTGCACCGCTTCAACGCCAAGATGACCGTGCTGGCGACGGGCGGTTACGGGCGCGCGTTCTTTAGCTGCACCTCGGCACACACTTGCACCGGCGACGGCAACGGTATGTTTGCGCGCCAAGGCAAGGCGTTGCAGGACATGGAGTTCGTGCAATTCCACCCCACAGGCATTTACGGCGCAGGCATGTTGATCACCGAGGGCGCACGCGGCGAAGGCGGTTACCTGACCAACTCCGAAGGCGAGCGTTACATGGAACGCTACGCCCCGACCTATAAGGACCTGGCCTCGCGCGACGTGGTTTCACGTTGCTCGACCATCGAGATTCGCGAAGGGCGCGGCGTTGGGCCGAACAAAGACCACGTTTATTTGCACCTCGATCACTTGCCGCCAGAGGTTCTGGCCGAACGGTTGCCGGGCATTACCGAAAGTGCCAAGATTTTCGCAGGCGTTGATCTAACGAAAGAGCCGATTCCGGTTCTGCCGACCGTTCACTATAATATGGGCGGCATTCCGACCAACTATATGGGGCAGGTTCTGGACCCGACAGAAGACGATCACGACCGCATTCTTCCCGGCCTGATGGCCGTGGGCGAGGCGAGCTGTGCATCGGTGCACGGGGCGAACCGTTTGGGTTCGAACTCGTTAATCGATCTGGTGGTGTTTGGCCGTGCGGCGGCCATTAAAGCAGGCGAGATTGTTGACCCCAACACGCCAAACGCGCCGCTAAACACCGATTCCCTTGACCGCGCGATGGAACGTTTTGATAGTTTGCGCCACGCAAACGGCGCTATCCCAACAGCGGATATGCGTCTGGACATGCAAAAAACCATGCAGACGGATGCGGCTGTTTTCCGCTCCAACAAATCCTTGGCTGAAGGTGTCGAGAAGATGTCGGCGATTGCCGCCAAAATGGGGGATTTGAAGGTTACGGATCGCTCCATGATATGGAATAGCGACCTGATGGAGACGTTAGAGCTGACCAACCTGATGCCAAATGCCCTTGCAACAATCGTATCCGCCGAGGCCCGCAAGGAGTCGCGCGGGGCGCATGCGCATGAGGATTATCCTGATCGGGATGATAAAAATTGGCGCAAACATACGCTCGCAAAGGTTGACGACAGGGGGGCAGTTACGCTTTCTTATAGGGACGTTCATACAGAACCGTTAACTAAAGAGGCCGATGGTGGCATAAGTTTGGCCAGAATTGCGCCAAAAGCTCGGGTTTACTAGGAGGGAAACATGCCTCGATTTGGCATCACAGCAGTTGTTTTCGGTATGGTTTTGTCGGCATGTACTCTGCCACAAATGACCTACGGCGAGGCGATTGAATTTTGTCGGGACAAGGCCGATGCCGCAGCCGGACCGCAAGGTACGGTGGGGTTGAGCGTCGGTACGGGCGGCACAAACGCCACGTTCTCGATTTCCCTAAGTGATTCATATTTGCGTGGGGATGACCCGAAGGTTGTATATGAAACTTGTATGAACGAATTATCCCAAAACGGACAAATTTCAGGAGTTTCAGAATGAAAAGTATTACATTGATCGCCATAGGCGCCGCATTGTTTCTTACGGTAGCATGCGAGCGCATAACCGAAGAATCGATAGAAGCTAACGCGTTGGTTTACAGCTTGAACCTGACCCCCGACGAAATGAACATCTGGGAAGACCTTTCACAAGAACAACGCGACCGCGCGGCATTATTTATCCAGAACGGCGGCACACTGATCGCGTCGCTCGGGGATAAATAACTGCAAATTTGCAGATAGCAGAGACTAAGGACAAATAAATGGTTGAATTCACCCTTCCGAAAAATTCCCGCATGACGATCGGGAAGACTTGGCCCAAGCCGAAAGGTGCGAATGTGCGTGCTTTTAAGGTTTATCGGTTTGATCCGGACTCGGGTGAAAATCCTCGGGTGGATACGTATTATATTGATCTAGACGATTGCGGTCCGATGGTTTTGGATGCGCTTATCAAGATCAAAACCGACATTGACCCGACGCTTACTTTCCGGCGTTCGTGCCGCGAAGGCATTTGCGGGTCTTGCGCGATGAACATCGACGGCATCAACACATTGGCCTGCCTGCACGGCACAGACGAAGTGAAGGGTACAGTGAAAATTTACCCTCTGCCGCATTTGCCTGTGGTCAAGGATTTGATTCCGGATTTGACGCATTTCTATGCGCAGCACGCCAGCATTATGCCGTGGCTGGAAACCAAGACTAACCGCCCTGCGAAGGAGTGGTTGCAGTCGATCGAGGATCGAAAAAAGCTCGATGGGTTGTACGAATGCGTGATGTGCGCGTGCTGCTCGACTTCTTGCCCGAGTTATTGGTGGAACGGGGACCGTTACCTTGGGCCGGCCGCGTTGTTGCATGCGTATCGCTGGATCATCGATTCGCGCGACGAAGCCACGGGCGAGCGGTTGGACGAGTTGGAAGATCCGTTCAAACTTTATCGTTGTCATACGATTATGAACTGCACGAACACTTGTCCGAAGGGTCTGAACCCGGCAAAAGCCATCGCCGAGATCAAGACCATGATGGTGGAGCGGCGGGTTTAACTAAACGCCGCCTCCAGCGCGATTTCTACCATGTCCCCGAAGCTGCGTTCGCGTTGATCGGAGGGTAGTGTCTCGTGTGTTTTCAGATGATCGCTGACCGTTAAAATCGCCAAAGCGCGGACGTTGTGGCGGGCGGCGAGGGTGTATAGCTCGGCGGCTTCCATCTCTACGGCCAGAACATTGTGGCGTTCCAGTTGGGCATCCAGTTCAGGGCTTTCGGAATAGAACACGTCGGACGAAAAAATATTGCCGACATGCACGGGTGTGTCGCGTTTTTCGGCGGCTTCAACGGCGGCTTTCAGTAGGGACCAATCTGCGCAGGGGGCGAAGTTGGCCCCGCGAAAAATCTGGTCGTTCATGCTGGTGGTTGATGTCGTTGCCATGGCGATAATCACATCGCGCACCGCAATATTCGCCTGCATTGCCCCGCATGACCCAATCCGGATCAGAGTTTTTGCACCATAGTCTTGTATCTACTCGTTCACATATATCGACAGCGAGGGCATCCCCATCCCCGTTCCGTGGATCGTCACGCGGTTGCCTTTCCACGTGCCGGTGAACCCCAGCATCCCGCGCACTTCATTGATGCAAATCGCATCGTTCAGGAATGTCTCGGCGGCCCATTTCGCGCGGTAGGGGTCACCGGGCAGCAGAACGGTTTCGGCGATCTCGCCAGATTTCGCGCCAATATGAATGGTCATAGTCAGATACCTTCGAAAACAGATTTATCGCTTATAGACCACCCGCGCGTGTTTGGTTATATCCTAAGCGACAGTTTTGCATAAAAGGTTGAAATAAATGTCTGCTAGCCTACGCCCCATGACCTCTCGTAAGTGTGGCCCTCTTAAGGGGGTGGCGCATGTGCCGGGTGACAAGTCTATCTCGCACCGCTCGATGATTTTGGGTGCTTTGTCGGTTGGCGAAACCCGTGTGACCGGATTGCTGGAAGGCGAGGATGTTCTGGACACCGCCAAAGCCATGCAGGCTTTCGGCGCGCAGATCGAGCGTTTGGACGATGGCGAGTGGGTCATCCAAGGCGTTGGTGTCGGGGGTTTTGCAGAGCCTGAACAGGTGATTGATTGCGGTAATGCAGGCACGGGTGTGCGGCTGATTATGGGTGCAATGGCGACCACTCCGATTACGGTTACGTTCACGGGTGATGCAAGTTTACGCTCACGCCCCATGGGGCGGATTACCGATCCGTTGGCGTTGTTTGGCGCTACAAGTTACGGCCGGACGGGTGGTCGATTGCCGTTGACGATGGTTGGTGCGCGCGATCCGGTTCCGGTGACTTATCACACGCCCATGCCCTCGGCGCAGGTGAAATCGGCGGTGCTGCTGGCGGGGCTGAATGCGCCGGGCGATACAGTGGTGATCGAGAAGGAAGCGACGCGGGATCACACGGAACGGATGCTGGCGGGTTTTGGTGCTGACATTACGACCGAGATTACCGACGAGGGGCGCGTGATTACGCTAAAAGGTCAACCGGAACTGACAGGGCAAACGATTGTCGTGCCGCGTGATCCGTCCTCGGCGGCGTTTCCGGTGGTGGCGGCGTTGCTGGTGGAGGGCTCCGATGTGTTGGTGCCAAACATCGGCCAGAACCCTACGCGCAACGGTTTGTTTACAACGCTGTTGGAAATGGGCGCAGACATTACATTCGAGAATGAGCGGATCGAGGGGGGCGAACCCGTCGCTGATCTTCGGGTCAAACACGGCCCTTTGAAGGGGATCGAAGTGCCGCCGGAACGCGCTGCCAGCATGATAGATGAATATCCGATATTGGCGGTGCTGGCCGCAACCGCCGAGGGCACTACTGTCATGCGAGGGATCAAGGAACTTCGCGTCAAAGAGAGCGACCGGATAGACGCGATGGCCCGAGGCTTGGAGGCGAATGGCGTCAGTATTGAAGAGGATGAGGACACTTTGATCGTGCATGGCATGGCTAAAATTCCCGGTGGGGCGATGTGCAAAACCCATCTGGACCACCGTATCGCGATGAGCTTTATGTGCTTGGGCATGGCTGCGGAAAAACCCGTCGGGATTGATGATGCGGGCGCGATTGAAACCAGCTTTCCCGATTTTCTGCCACTGATGGAGCGCTTGGGCGCGAGCTTTAGAAAAGATAATAAATGAAATTTACCGTAGCCATAGATGGTCGGCAGCGGCAGGTAAAGGTACCATTAGTAAGGCGGTCGCGGCGCGGTTCGGATTTGCGTATCTCGATTCCGGCCTGCTTTACCGCGCGACCGGCGTGAAGGCTTTGCAGGTTGGGCGCGGGAGTATTGATCCGGCTGTTGCAGCACGGCTTGCCGGCAACCTTTCGCAAGCTGATCTGGAGCGTGATGATTTGCGGACCGCGATGGCGGGGCAGGCGGCCAGCAAGGTTGCGGTTTTGCCCGAAGTTCGTGCCGCCTTGTTGGAGTTCCAGAAAGCCTATGCCCGACGCGAGGGCGGTGCTGTGCTGGACGGGCGCGACATCGGCACAGTGATTTGCCCCGACGCCGAGGTTAAAATCTACGTTACCGCCAGCGATGAAATCAGGGCGGCGCGGCGGTATAAGGAACTTGTGGTGACCATGCCGGACATGACGGTGGAACAGGTTTTAACGGACCTTAAGGCCCGGGACGCGCGGGACGCAAACCGGGATACGGCCCCGATGAAAGCCGCCGATGATGCGCTGTTGCTGGACACCA
>CAKZNY010000070.1 GCA_937132145.1 uncultured Paracoccaceae bacterium
CGCAACGCGCAGCGGGCCAAGCAGACCGCCGATGGTCATGTAACCAAAAATGCCGACAACGATCAAAACCATCAGGGAGCGCAAATCACCGCCACCTGCCCGCACAAGGTTTCTGCTGGTACAACCACCCGCGAAAACCATACCGAAGCCGAAAATCAGACCCCCTGCGATGTTGCCAAGCCAGTTGAAACTGGGTGTCAGGTAAAGCGAGCCGCTTAGGTCAGCGATCCCCGCCATCTCGACTATTGTTGCGCCGATGATGGCTGTCGCCGTTGCCAAAAGCCACGAGCGGAACCGGCGGTAGTCGCCGAAGTTCACGATGTCCGATATGGACCCCATGGTGCAAAAGTTCGTTCTGAAGACGAGGTAACCGAATACGACTCCGATCATCAAGCCGCCAAAACCTATATAGAGTCCCGGAGACTCTATGACTAAATCCCTTAATACGTCGATCATTTTACTTCCCTTGCTGCGTCACGTTGTTA
The DNA here is from genome assembly GCA_937132145.1 of uncultured Paracoccaceae bacterium. Classification (GTDB taxonomy): domain Bacteria; phylum Pseudomonadota; class Alphaproteobacteria; order Rhodobacterales; family Rhodobacteraceae; genus NORP23. The sequence goes on from CAKZNY010000070.1 coordinate 486, forward strand.
CGCCCCAACCCGTGATTGTTCACGTATTTATTGGGTAGAAAGTAGCATACAACATCATATAGGAATATGATAGTCTATCGATTGTCGGGAGGCTTAAATGCGTTGAATTTAAGCGGTTTCTACCACCGCAGGCGCAGGACAATAGATGTCGTACAGGGTGCCTAGCAATCTTTCAGCCTCGGAACTGGCAATAGAATAGTAAATCGATTGGGCCTCACGGCGCGTAGAAACAAGGCCCTCGTACCGCAAAATCGCTAGATGCTGGGACAAGGCAGACTGGCCAAGGCCAACAAGTTTTTGCAATTCCTGTACGGAATGCTCGCCTTGGGCAAGATTACAAAGGATAAGCAGGCGCCACTGGTTCGACATAACCCGTAATAACCCGCTTACTTCGGCGGCTTTTTCTTCTAGCTGTGCAAGGTCCAGTTTTTCAATCATGCCATCAAAATCCCGATTTTTTGTATATGTATTTACTAATATACAGATTTTGTAATATTGCAAGGGTGATCGCAATCCCTCACTGACAAGCGACGAAGATAACCCCTTGTTTTGTTGACTCTTGGGCAGAAATAGTATTCATTCATCCTAATAAACGAATTAATGATATAACCAAAAGGGAGGAGCCAGCCATGCTGGACAAAGCAAACGAAGGAAGCAATTCCAAAAGTATGTCGATCATCGCCACAAAAGGTACACTTGACTGGGCATACCCGCCCTTCATTCTGGGTACCACAGCCGCTGCGATGGACATGAAAGTTACGATGTTCTTTACTTTCTATGGCCTTGGGTTGTTGAAAAAAGAATTGAACCTAAAAATGTCCACGCTTGGCAATCCCGCGATGGAGATGCCTATGTTCGGCATGCACATGGCGATGCCAAACATCATCGGCGGCTTTCCCGGTGTTGATAAAGGCGTGACTATGATGATGAAAAACCTGATGGCGAAAAAGGGCATTGCTTCGATTGAAGACCTTCGCGAAGCCGCCGTTGAATCCGATGTGCGCCTGATCGCATGCCAGATGACACTTGATCTGTTCGAAATCAAAGACACTGATCTGATTGATGGCGTGGAAATCGGTGGTGCCGCAACGGCAATCGAAGTCGCCGCCAACTCCGACATCAACTACTACATGTAATCCTGAATAACCCAACTACGAAAGGTGCTATTTAAAAATGGCCGATCAAACACTAGACGCAAAGGGCCTGAACTGCCCGCTTCCAATCATCAAAGCCAAAAAAGCGCTTAAAGGCATGTCGCCGGGCGAAGTTCTGGCTATCGAGTCCACGGACCCGGGTTCGGTTGCGGATTTTGCAGCATTCTGCCGTCAGACTGGCAACGAATTGGTAAGCTCCGAGCAGTCGGGTGACATCTACAACTTCGAGATCAAAAAGACCTGATCTAGTTGTTACTGTTAGTTAAGGCCCCGTCTTTTCAGGCGGGGTTTTTTCTTGCCTTGATGCTGGCGACGTGATGCAGGAACCGCGCAACCCAAGGGTTCGAAGCCGTGTTCCGCATATGGCAAAAACCAGCCATCAGGTTGTTAACCACGATACCGTCCTGCGCACCGGAAATGCCCGCGCCGCGCTTAACGTCAAAGCCGAATTTCGTGTCGGCTGGCAGGTTATCTATCTTGGCGTAATGAAATTCATGCGCCTTGAACGCTCCGCCCTCGATTTGCCACAGGCAATCATCCGAGGGGCTTAATCGCGTATGCCCCCGCCCCTGCGGACGCGCGCACATCACGGCGTTTCCGGGGATCACGCCCACCATTTCGTGTTGCTTGCCCTGCCATTCCAATGTCTTGCAAAGATACATCAGCCCGCCACATTCGGCGTAGGCAGGCAGACCACCTTCAATTGCCTGCTTGATTTCGTGGCGAATGCTAGCGTTCGCTTCAAGTTTTGCCATCGATGTTTCGGGAAACCCGCCGCCAATAAACAAGCCGTCAATATCGGGTAAATGCGCGTCGTTGATGGCATCGAAAAACACCAGCTCCGCGCCCGCAGCCTCAAAAGCTTCGAAATCATCGGGGTAATAAAAGCCGAAGGCCGTATCCCGCGCCACGCCAATCCGAAGGCCCGTGGCAAATTTATCGGCTGGGGTCGTGGGCCTGTAATCCAGATCCGGTGCAGTCGCGGCAATCGCAATCAGCGCATCAAGGTCAATGGAATCAGCCATGCGGCGGCCCAGCGTATCAATCAGCCCTTGGATCATTCCCGTTTCGGAGGGTGTCGTCAGGCCCAAATGCCGCTCACCAATTTCAAGGTCACTACTTCGGCCAACCGCACCCAGAACCGGAATGTTGGTATATTCCTCAACCGCTGCGCGCAGTTTGCCTTCATGGCGTGCGCCGCCGGTTTTATTCAGGATAACACCCGCGATATTTACGTTCTTATCGAACGCCTGATACCCCATCAACAGCGGCGCAATACCTCGGGTGGTGCCTGTTGTGTCGACCACCAAAACCACAGGCGCTTTCAGCAGTTTGGCCATTGCCGCATTGGAATCCGTACCATGCAGATCGACCCCATCGTACAAACCTTTGTTACTTTCGATGACCGATATGTCCGCACCATCTGAACGGCTACCCAGAAGGTGGCGGACTTCTCCCTCGTTCATCGTGTTGAAATCGAGGTTATAGCAAGGCCGTCCGCTAGCCAGCCCCAGCCACATCGGGTCGATATAGTCCGGGCCTTTTTTGAATGTCTGCACAGACATCCCGCGTTGGCGAAACGCTCGCGACAGCCCCGTTGAAATTACCGTTTTCCCCGAGGATTTATGCGCTGCCGCGATCAGGAATCGAGGGGTCATGCCGCTACGGGAAGGCCGCTCCGATCACGATTTTCCCACATGTTTTGTGCCATCGCTTGTGCTGCCTCAACGGTTTCGGCTTGGCCCATGGATTTCAGCGCGATTGCCAATGTGCCGGTCACCGAGGCCTCGGCATAGTCGCTGGTTTCCTCGCCGCGCCAAATGGCGATCAGGTTCTGGATGTCCATTTCCTCATCGGCTGCCGCGTGTCCGTGTGGCAGCAAGGCGGGCCATTCCTCGTTCGTGATCTCACCCTTCGCGGCAGTCCATGCGATCGTTGGCTTGTTCGGGCGGCGTTCAATCTCGCCGCCTTCGCCGCGAAAAACTGTCGTTATGGGTTGGCCCAGCAACAGGCCCGCGCCTGCGTGAATGTCCATAAAACCACGGTGGAAAATGCCTTGCATCATCACGGGCGCGTTAAACGGGTTAAGCATCCGCGCAAAGCTGTGCACCGGAGAGCGCAGGCCGAATGTCGGTCGCATCTCGATCAATTCGCGCAGTTTTGGCGACAGGACCTCTAATGGTACATAGCAAAAATTGCTGGCGGCGAGGTGGTCAACCGCTTGATCAAAGCTGCGTGCAATCGGGAAGCCCAGTTTTTGCAACGTCTCACGCGTGTATATCCGGCCCGGTGTGTGACCGCCCGTCCCATGCATGAAAACCTTGAAACCATTCTGCGCCAGAAGCAGGGCCGACAGGATAAACCACGGCAACTGCCGCCGCTTACCCGCGTAGGACGACCAGTCCACATCAACCGCCGGAATTTCCGCTGGCAGAACAAACGTATCGCGCGTGCCCATCGTGAAGCCCGCGATTTCTTCAGGCGTTTCTTCCTTCAGGCGAAGCAGCATAAGGAATGCGCCAATCTGTTCCGGCTTGGCCTCGCCCCGCAGGATCATGGCCATCGCTTCTTGCGATTCCTCGATAGTGAACGCGCGGGTCTTGGTTTTGCCCCGCGCGAGTATTTGTATGAACTTTGCGAACGGATGAAGTTCTTGTGCCATGATATACCTCGCCTAGATTTTCGGGGTTACATTCGCATCCGAAAGGGAATTCGGCAAGATGCGTAAAAATTTCATTCCAATCATGGTGATCGCCAGTGCCAATGCAACGCCGCCCAAACCAAGGATCAGTTCCAGTATTGATGGAGTGTAGGAATTAATCACGCCATCCGCAAAGCTGCTGCTGATCTCGTACCCCGGGAAAATATCCAAAGGATAAGCCTGCCCGCCAATCACGATCACGTAAAGCTGTGCGAAACCGCCTGCGATGACCAGAAACGAAGAAAGAACAACCATCGCCGCCTGTTTTCCCAAGCGAGGGTGGAACAAAATTGCCATTGGCACAAAGCCACCCATAAGAACCTGTACGCCCCAGAACAGGAATGTATAGATGCCGCCATCGCGAAGGATGAAGGCTTCAATGCCCCAATGTTCGGCCGCATAAAGATTGGTCAGGTGTTGCACGGTTGTGAAATACAGCAACGCGGCGATGAAGATTGCCAGAAGGCGCGCAAGGCGGGTGCGAAGTTCAGGTCCAAAAGCGCGGCCCGTCATGCGTGTGATTCCCATCACGACCAGCAGGAAGATCGCCATACCTGTCGCGAAGGACATCACGATAAACAACGGAGCCATGATGGCCGCATCGTAGGCTTGCCGCGCAACCAGCCACCCAAAGATGGAGCCGGTACCCGTGGTCAAAATCAGCCGCCAAATGAAAGCGGCGAGGCCTGCGGTTTTCACGGCATACGACGGAAGGCCGCGCGCCATTTGCGTAAAGAGATAGACCGCAACAATCACCATGAAACCCGTATACAGCAGGATATTCCATGTGAAGATCGAGGTGAAGTTGAAGTTAGTCATGGTCACGATAAGGCGATCAGGGCGGCCCAAATCCAATACCAGAACGGCCAAACCGCCAACCAGCAACGCGATTGCCAGCAGGGCAGACAGCCGCGCCATGGGTTTATAGGCGACCTTGCCAAACACCGACCCGATGGAGGCGACGTTCAATGCGCCCGAAGCCGCGACAATCAGGAAGATCGCGAACACATGCGGCAGACCCCAGACGATCTGGTTGTCCATGCCTGTTACGATGTGGCCGTAGTGCTCGACGTACAGAACAACTGCGCCAGCGGCGGCGATGAATACGGCCAAGACGGCCAGCAAACCCCAGACTTTCGGCGTCGATTTAAGCTCGCGATAAATAATCCGTTCCATGGCTACGCTCCTATATGTTCTGGTAGCGAACGCCGAGGTTCAGCCCAAGGTCGGCGCGAAGCTCGATGCTTGGATAGCTGGCCAAGGCCTTGGAAATATCACTTTCAGGGTCATTCATATCCCCGAAAATCATGGCGTTGTAGCCAGTGGCTTTACAGGCCTCGACACAAGCGGTCGTGCCGTCGCCGCGATCCAGTTTGTGGACGCACATGTTGCAGCCCTCAACCGTACCCTTGCCGCGTGGCGAATAGGGTTTTTGGTCGGTTATCGATTCGGCAAGGAATGAACGCGCCTTGAACGGGCAGGCCATCATGCAATAGCGGCAACCAATGCAAGTGTGGCGGTCAACCAGAACGATCCCGTCTTCGCGTTTGAACGAGGCGCCCGTCGGGCAAACATCCACGCAAGGTGGGTTTTCGCAATGTTGGCACATCACAGGAAGCGTGTTTTCGTACCCTGTTTCCTTGTCCCTAAGCGTCACCTTGCGAATCCACTGCGGGTCCGTTGGCAGGCCATTGTTTTCCCAACCATGCTCGTCCGAACACGCGGTAACGCAGGCCGAGCAATCAGACGGGCATTTTCCCGCGTCAATCAACAATCCCCAACGCACACCGGGGTTTGCCGCCGCCGCAACGCCATTGCCCATAGCCATCAACGTAACACCGGGCGCCAACGTAATTGTTGCCAGCGCCGCGCCGCCTTTCAGGACATCACGACGGTGGATTTCGGCACCTTTGAGCTTCAGATCGGGTATATTCACTTTGACAACCCCTCAATATAAGCCAACAAAACTTCGAACGTCTCAGTCTTGCCTTTATACATCAACGATGCTTTGTCCATTTTCGGTGGAATCGAGTTATGGCACTGAAAACAATCTATTCTTACGGCTACATAGTCATGGCAGACACGGCAGAAATAGTCTTCGCTTTTAAAGGTTACCGGCTGGCCGTCGGAACCGTTCACAGCGTGACAAGTCACGCAACCCGCAAGCGAAGCGTCCGTATCCCGTATGCCGTCGCGCACAGTAAGATCGCGGTCATGGCGCAACAAATCCATGTGGTTGATGCGCCAATATTCGTTGCCCTCGGGGTGTGGTTCGCCAGTAGCCTTCGGAATCTCTGGATAAACCGAGGCGGCGTACGTCATGCCAACCGCAAGGCCGAACAGAACTAATGTAGCTATGAACAGCCGTTTCATTTTATGCGCCAAGCCCCATTTTGATGTAGCCAGTCGGGCAAACATCGGCACAGATGTGACAGCCGATACATTTATCGTAATCGGTTTCAACATAGCGACCAAGCGTGCGGTCTGATTTTTTGACACGGGATACAGCATCCTGTGGGCAGTAAATCACGCAGTTATCGCATTCGAAACACATGCCGCAAGACATGCAGCGCTCGCCCTCTTTTTGGGCCTGCTCTTCGGAGTACGCGATGATACGCTCTTCGAAGTTGCCAAGAACATCGTCACCCTCGATACGTACTTCGTCGCGAATTTCGCGCGCCACATAAGGGAAGTGACCCTTGTATAGCTCCGTGTGTTTGGTGATCTGGCTTTCGGAACGGTCATCGAAGTTATGCACAGCAAAGGCTTCGCTATCCGTGCCGCGCACTGGCAGATTGTCATAAGCGTCCGGCTCTTTGCCGCGCGCGTGGAGTTCTTCCAGCAGGTTGAACTGGTGGATGTCGATGGTGGGGCGTTTTTCAATCTCGCCGTCATCAAGGAAATCAGTGATGGTCGCCGCAGCTACACGGCCGTGGCCGATTGCTGTTGTCAAAAGATGTGGCTTGATGATGTCGCCACCAGCAAAATGCTTCTTGCGGCCTTTGACGTTATAACTTGCATCAATGTTGATGAAACCGCGACCGTTGTCGAAATCCTCCAACCCGTCAAAATCACCCGATTGGCCGATGGCCGAGATGATAATGTCGGCCTCGATCTCGAATTCCGTGCCTTCGCGCGGGACCGGCGTGTTGCCTTTCATGTCACATTCGCAACATTTCAGTGCAATCGCTTTGCCGCTTGCATCTTTGATAACTTCGAGGGGCATAACGCTGCCACGCAGATCAACACCTTCGCGTTTGGCGTCTTCGCGTTCATGCGCGGCGGCGGTCATTTGTTCAATCGGGAACAGGGAGGTCAGTGTCGCCTTCATGCCTTCGCGCGACAGAACGCCAGCCGTGTCTTGCGCGGTGAAATCAATCAACGTGCCGTCTGAATGTTCGGTTTTCGCAACGTTGGTTACGTGGCCAAGGCGACGGGCAACGGAGGCCACGTCGATGGAGGTATCACCGCCCCCGACAACCACAACTTTTTGCGCCGTACCAACGACCCAGCCTTTGTTGAACGCATCGAGGAATTCAACCCCGTCGATACAGTTCGGCGTGCCTTCCCAGCCCGGAATTGGCAGCGGGCGGCCTTTCTGTGCGCCAATGGCCCAGAAAATCGCGTCATAGTTTGCCTCAAGCGTCTCGATGGAGACGTCTTTACCGATGGTAGTGTCCAGATGAACCTCGACCCCCATTTCGGTAATGCGGCCAATTTCGATGTCCAGCATCTCGCGCGGTGTCCGGTAGCCCGGAATACCGTAGCGCATCATGCCGCCCAGTTTGCTGTTTGAATCGTAAAGCACAACTTCATGGCCATCACGGCGCAGGAAATATGCCGCTGACAGGCCAGCAGGGCCACCACCGATGATAGCAATTTTACGACCCGTGGGCGCGCCAACATCGGCCAGCTTCAGATTGTTTTCGTTAGCCCAGTCACCGACATATTGTTCAACCGCGTTGATGCCAACGTAATCATCGACCTCGTTGCGGTTACAACCGGATTCACAAGGAGCCGGACAAACGCGACCCATGGAGGCCGGAAACGGGTTGGCCTCGACCATGCGCTGGAAGG
>CAKZNY010000071.1 GCA_937132145.1 uncultured Paracoccaceae bacterium
GAATAAATCCTAGCATCGTGTTAACATATTTCTTTTCACAATGATTAGTCCAGCAATACCAATTACCAGACACGTTATCTCCAGATGTGAATATGGTAAGAGCGTCACGCTTGTCGCCACCATGCACAGGGCACGGAGCCGATATGCGATTGCCGTACTGGTCGTATTCTATGCCAAAGAAATCTAGAATGTCCTCTATTCTTTCGGACAATTTCTCACACAGCACATCTATCTGTGCTTTAGATAGATTAGTCTGCGGTTTCAAATGGGATTTCTTCATTATCATCATCGTCTTCATTTACAATAAATCCATCGTCTTTTTGCTTTGAGCCGCCCTTTTTCAATTCATTCCGTGGTATACGGTTCCAGAACGTCGATGTTCACATAGCCGACCTTATCCCCGATCCATTGCAAAGACTGCCATATCTGTCCGGTGTCCGGTTGGACCAGATAGGTATTGGTAAACTCCGCGCCGTCGCCAGAGCAAACTTCGGTGAAGGGTGTTACGTCGTAGGTTACCTCCACAATCGTGACGGTTGTATCTGGCGCGCGGGTCAGGTTGCAGGTGACGGATATGGTGTTTCCGGCGGGACCGATCCCGGGGAAGCGGTAATCGCGTGTCAGCGTGGCGGGCCAGTTGGCTGTCGGGGTGGCATAGGCGACTGGGTCGCTCAAATCGTTTCGTACGGCCAGCAGGTCGCCGCCCATGCCGCGCGTGCCGGTGACTAGTGTGCCCAGCATTGTGATGTTCTGGCGGAATGAGGAAATGTAGGTGACGTACTGGTCGTTCACCGCGGTTCCGGTCAGCAGGTTGCTGATGTCTTCGCCCTCGATCCGGCCACGGATCAGGGAGAGGCCGAACTTTTCGATTTTCTCGCGGGTCAGGGTGGCCCCGGCGTTTTTCACGGGGATATCCTCGGCCTTTGAAGGCAGGATTACGCCTTTGATAACCGCGACGACCGGACTGGTTCCAGCGGATGAACAGGCCGCCAGAATGGTTAGGGCCGAGAGAGCAAGTATTGGACGGATCATTGCCAGAACGCCCCCCATGTTTCGTTGAAATCGATAACATCGTAGTCGCGGATGGTGGTGTATAGGCGGTCGCCTAGTTCCAGACGCGCACCGCCATCGCCCCCCATTGTTCCAAGCGCAATGCTCGTATTAGAGCGGGTTTCAAGTGGCATGGTCCAACGTAGCGGGATCGTCACCGATACGCCTTTGGCGAAGTTACCTTCTCCGAAATCTGCGAATGGCATGTCGGTCATGGTCACGAAACCCGAGACTTCCCAGCCGTTCTCGAAGCGACGCGTTAAGGTGACGGTGGAGCCGACATCGCCAGCCAGATAGCGGCCTACGTCAACTTGTGCCTCGATCCCGTTGTATCCGGTATCCCAGTAGAGTGACGCGAGGGCGGTAACGGTTTGGTAATCTTCAAAGCCGAACATATCACCGTAGGCGCGTTGCTGCACGGCGCTGACCTCGGCGCCGATACCCCAGTTCTGGTTGGTCGGCATCCACAAAACCTCGCCGCTAACACCGGCAAACATGCGTTCAAGATAGCCCGCCGATACACGCGCGTATGTGTCGGGCGTTAGTTTGAATTCGTAATCGGCCGTCAGGCGATCCAGCGTTGGCCCACCTGTTTGATAAAGCGCGAAGTTGCTGCGCACGGGTGTCGGGTTTGTCGAGGGCACGGCCCCCGCGCCGATATTCCCGACGAGCTTTTGTGATAACGATCCGTTAATCGAGAACCCGCGCGACAGGCGATAACTGGCGGTAGCGTTTAGCAGAACATCAATGCCCGCAGCCGCGCCATTACTGCCTATGTTGACCGGAATGACAGGGGTCAGCGCCCAACTGAAATCGGGATAGATATCGCGGCTCCACGCGCCATCTGGCAAATGGTTGGGGGCGTCGGTGAAACGGGTGGTCGCCCAGCTGTCAGGGCCAGCGTTGGGGCGATCCACCTGCGCTTCAAGGTCCGAGCGGCGGATTTCCACTGTCGTTGTCGCCAAGCCGGACGCGACAAGCGTGATGCGGAACACTTCGACCGAGTGGGGCAATGCCAACGACAAAGTTCGCACAATACGACCAATCGCTTTGGTGGTTTGCGGCATGTTGTTGTTGGAAATGTATAGATCAATGGCGCTGCCTGTGATCAGGGCTTCCTCGATCACAATGCCCTCGGCCTCCAGAACAGGGGCTAGCGCACCGACCAGAAATTCGGTCAGCATCGGGTTGTTAGCCCAGTCTTCACTGCGGTCATAATCGCCAAGGCGCGGATTTACCGGCACAGGGCCTATGCCTAAGTCCGGTGGAACGATGGGGCGGTTTGGATTGCCCGACAGCGTCAGGCGCAGGCCAAAATCGGAACCGTAGTTATAGTAGCCACCAAGCGAAATGCCGCGAATCGGTTCGTAGTCGATGCCGAAATTAAGCGGGGATGCGCGGTTGAAGTCGCCGAACACCTGCTCGCCCAAATAAGCGTCTGACGAGTATTCCGCCTTCAGCGACAGGCCCTTAACGGGCGTATCCCATTCCAGCCCGCCAAACAGGGCCACATCGCCAGTGAACATGTGGTTAATAGCGATAGCGGAGTCCACCGGCGGGCGTGTGCCTAACGAGGCGACCGGATTGTAACTGCCAAGACGACCCCACCCGAGGCCCCCCGTGACGGTCAGCCCATAGCCGACATTCTTGCTTGCAACAATGTATTCACTGCTAAGCGGCCCGTTCGAGAGGAACCCGCGCGACCCTATGGCAAGGGACGGCAGATAGTCGGATTCGGCGAATATTTCATATTTCAGGTCCAGAGTTTGCACAAACAGTGGCGCATCAACGGCGGTCCAATCGGCCAGCGTGGTGAAATGCACGGATGTTTCCAGTTTTGGCAACATCTGGAACGTTAGCGTGCCGCTGTAAAAGGTGCCGGATCCGCTGAAGGTCCATGCTGTTTCGCCGTCGGGCAACATTTGCGCGGTTGGCATGTCGATCAGGCCAGCGGTGCCGTTTAGCGAAAAGCTGGGCGATTGCGCGTAAGCGGTGCTGGCTGCGAGCAGCGCGAAGCCTGCGGGAATGTGGCGGTAAAGGTGTTTAGGCATGAACTGGAAACCAACGCTATTTGCAAAAAAGGCGCAAGAATAACCCCCGCCACCAAGCGCTAATTTTACTACGCGGATATGGCTTATGCGAGTCGTTTCAGGTGTAAACCGCGAGATGGGCGTGATTCAGGTGGATTCCGCGGCTAACAGGGCAGTCAGGCCGCTGCGATAGTCGGGATATTTCAAGGTGATACCCAGTTCCTCCAGAATCCGGCGATTCGAGACCTTCTTCGATTCGGCGTAAAAGCTGCGCGCCATCGGAGTCATTTCAGCGGTCTCGAAGGCCTCGGCGGCGGGCAGGGGCAGGTTTAACATCCGTGCGGCCTCGGCGATGACTTCTTGGGGCGGAGCGGGGTCGTTGTCGCACACATTATAGATAGCACCCGCGTTCGGGGTGGCGATGGATGCACGTAGAACCTGCGCGATATCCTCTACATGGGTGCGGCTGAAGACCTGCCCTTTTTTGATTATCCGACGTGCCGTTCCTGCGCGCACCTTCGCAAACGGCCCACGGCCCGGGCCATAAATGCCAGCGAGGCGGAAGATGTGTACCGGCAGGCCTGCCTTCACCCCCAGATCAAGCCATGCCTGTTCCGCATCTGCGCGCAACTGCCCGCGCCTTGTGGCAGGGGATAGGGGCGAGGTTTCGTCTACCCAGCCGCCATTGCGATCCCCGTAAACGGCGGTGGTGGATAGGTAGCCCACCCATTTGTACTGCGCCGCGCGTTGGCTAATTTCGGCACTTAGGGCGACGAGAACCGGATCGCCTTCCTCGGAAGGGGCGGCGGATATCAGGATGTGGGTGGCGGCGTTTAAGGCTTTGGTAATGTCCTCAGTGGGCCAGAGTACGGCCTCGATCCCGTCGGCTTTCATCGCTGCCGCCTTGTCAGCCGAGCGGGTTGTGCCAATCACGCGCCAGCCCTCGGCCAGCAGTTCTTGGCCTATTACACGGGCAGTGTAGCCGTACCCGAAAACCAGAAGCGTGTTCATGCTAGCGACCTTTTTCGTGCGCCAGTCGTTGTCTGGCGACATCCTCGTTGCGGTGATCGCGGGTCTGTTGAAGCATCGCCTTTTCGATAAAGGTTAGATGGGCTTCAACGGCAGAGCGCGCCGCATCAGGGTCTTGTGCGATAATGGCGTCGTAAATCTTGCGATGCTGCTCAAGAAATTGGTCCCTTGTCGTGCGCTTGCCGTACATAATCTGGCGGTTGTAGAAAACGCCCGCCTGAAGCATTTCAAACATCGAGCGCATCATGTGTAACATCACGACGTTATGCGCCGCCTCGACAATGGCCAGATGGAATTCGGCGTCGATGGCGGCCTCTTCCGTCGGGTTGCGTTTTTCGTGCGCGGCCTCCATGCGTTTGAAAATGCAGCGAATTACTTCGAGGTCGGTTTCGTTCGCAAATTCTGCGGCGCGGGCTGCGGCCATCCCTTCGAGGTCTCGGCGAAACGTCAGGTAATCGAACAGCGCCTCGTCATGCGTGGAAAACAGTCGCACCAATGGAGGGGCGAAGGCGGACCCTAGAACTTGAGCAACGAAGGCGCCAGCACCAGGGCGGGTGACAATAAGGCCGCTCGTCTCGAGTGCCGCCAAGGCGTCGCGCAAGGTCGGGCGGGATACTTCAAATCTTGTGGCCAGTTCCCGTTCCGAGGGTAATCGTTCCCCTGGGTGCAAAACGCCGCGCAGGATCAACTGCTCGATCTGGTGGATAATCGCACTCGCCGCTTTTTCTGGTTCTATTTTTCTAAATGGCATAAATCACGTCCCCTACAATTGGTTAAAGGATATTACCAATTGAGGGTCTTAAGCAAGGATTACTCGCAAAAAAGGGTGGGACAAACCGACCCCTTTGCGTTTATGTCAGGAACCTAACGGTTGGGGGTGATGAAAATCTCTACCCTGCGGTTGGCCTGACGTCCTGCGGATGAGGCATTTGATTCGATCGGGCGGGTTTCGCCAACACCGTATGCAATGACGCGGCTTGGGGTCACCGTGTTGATTAGAACACCGCGAACCGCGCGAGCGCGTTGCTCGGACAGGGCCTGATTATAGGCGAATGTACCGGTGTTATCCGTGTGGCCGACCACCTCGATTGTGGTGTTCGGGTAGGCGTTCATGCTGGCGGCAAGAGTGTTGAGATCAGCTATGAGGCTGGATTTAATCACAGCGCTGTTGATGGCAAATGTGATGTCTTCGGGCAGGGATACGATTAGCTGCGATCCGGTGTTGATGATGCTGACCGAACTGCCCATTTGTGCGCGAAGGGCGGCTTCCTGTTTATCGAGGTCTGCGCCAATTGCGCCACCGATTACGCCACCGATTACGCCGCCAATGAGCGTGCCTTTGGTTTTGTCATCGGATACAACACGGCCAAGCAGGCCGCCGAGCAGGGCACCAACGCCTGCACCGGTTCCGGTGTTGTTTGCGGTTCCATCAGGGTTCGTGCAGCCTGATATAGTTACTACACCTGCTAGCAAGATGACGCTCAGAGATTTGAATACGGCCATTGGAAATATCCTTTGAAATGAGAGGGTACTATTAGTTGGCCCTATTTTCGCTTCAAACCGTGGAAATACAAGCTTATTTTGTTTGCACACGGGTTTTGGGCAATTTCTCGCTTAAGAGGCATCCAGACGGGCGGCCTCGTAAGCCAGCATAGCACGTTTGACGGGCAGGCCCCAGTGGTACCCGCCAAGCCCACCGGATTTACGCAAGGCGCGGTGGCAAGGGATCAGCCAGCTGACGGGGTTTTTGCCAACGGCAGTGCCGACCGCGCGGACGGCTTTGGGGTTACCGATACAGGCGGCGATCTGGGAATACGTGGTGACGTGACCCGAAGGAATGGTAAGCAAAGCTTCCCATACTTTTATTTGAAAGGGGGCGCCGATGAGGTGCAACGTGGCCTCTCCGCCCTGTCCGAAGGCTGCCGATGTCCAAGCGGCGATTGCCTCGGGGTTTTGGGTGAAGTGCGCGTTTGGCCAGCGGCTGGTCATGTCTTGCATGGCGATATCGCGCCCGAATTCGGATGAAAATGCCATGCCGCAGAGGCCGCGTGTGGTGCCCATGGCCAGAACCTCGCCAAAGGGGCTGTCGAACCAGCCGTAGTTTATGGTTAACCCTCTGCCTTTGCGGGCGTATTCGCCGGGCGACATGGCCTCCCATTTCACGAACAGATCGTGGAGGCGGCTGGCGCCGGACAGTCCGGTTTCCTGAGATGCATCCAGAACTGTGAAGTGGTTGTCGAGCAGGTCTTTGGCATGGTCCAGCGTCAAGTATTGTTGGTAACGTTTGGGGCTAACACCGGCCCATTGGCTGAACACCCGTTGAAAATGTGCCGGTGACAGGCCAACCGCGGCGGCGGTTTCTTCCAGCGATGGTTGGTCAGTCACACGATCCCCTATAAACGCAATGGCGCGCGCGATTACGGCGTAGTGATAAGGGTCTTTATCGCTTAGGTTGTTCATCGCGCATTCCTTGTGATTTGCATGGCCAAGGTAGCGCAAAGACGCTAGAACTCCACCCGAATCTTGCGCATTTAAGGGACGCTATGACTGTCCAACTCGACTATAAAACCATATCCGAGATTTTTCGGCGGTTTCAGGCAAGCGAGCCAGAGCCGAAGGGAGAGCTGGACCATGTGAATGCGTTTACGCTGGTGGTTGCTGTCGCGCTGTCGGCGCAAGCGACGGACATTGGTGTGAACAAGGCGACGGCTGATCTGTTCAAGGTGGCGGACACGCCTGAAAAGATGCTGGCGCTGGGCGAGGAAGGTCTGATCGAGCATATCAAAACCATCGGCCTGTTCCGCAATAAAGCCAAGAACGTCATCAAGTTAAGCCAGCGGTTGGTGGATGTGTATGACAGCGAGGTTCCGTCCTCGCGTGCCGCTTTGGAAAGCCTGCCGGGGGTGGGTCGCAAGACCGCAAACGTAGTGCTGAACATGTGGTTTCACCAACCTACACAGGCGGTGGACACGCATATTTTCCGGTTTGGCAACCGCACAGGTGTGGCCGTTGGCAAGGATGTCGTGGCCGTTGAGCGCGCGATTGAAGACCATATGCCTGCCGAATTCCAGCATCACGCGCACCACTGGATGATTTTGCACGGGCGGTATATATGCAAAGCCCGCAAGCCCGTTTGTGCCAATTGTATCATCGCTGATCTGTGCGATTCCGAGGATAAAACGATATGAAAAAGTACCAGGTAGTCGGCATCGGTAATGCGATGGTGGATATTCTTGCGCATGTGGAAGATGACTTTTTGGCCAAACACGGCGTTGAAAAAGGCATCATGCAACTTATCGACACCGACCGCGCGGCGGAGCTGTATGGCGTCATGGGTCCGGCGATGGAAATCTCGGGTGGATCAGCGGCAAATACTATCGCTGGAATGGCGGCTTTGGGGATGCGGGTGGCGTATGTTTCCAAGGTTAAAGATGATCAGCTTGGCGGGATTTTCTCTCATGATATCAAGGCGCAAGGGGCGGATTTTGATACGCCTTTGGCGGCGTCTGATCATCCTGCGGAGACGGGGCGTTGCATGGTGTTGGTGACGCCGGATGGCGAGCGCTCGATGAACACTTATCTGGGGGTATCCGAGTTTCTGTCGCCGGACGATATTGACGTTGGAATTATGGCCGATGCGGAGTGGATTTACCTTGAGGGGTATCGCTTTGACGGGCCGGACAGCCATGCGGCGTTTGCCAAGGCTATTACGGCTTGTAAGGGGGCTGGCGGGAAGGTTTCGTTGACGCTTTCGGACCCGTTTTGTGTGGAGCGTCACCGCGATGCATTCCTTACGATGATCCGCGCGGATGTGGACCTGTTGTTTTGCAACGAACACGAATTAATGTCGTTATATCAAACAGATGACCTGAGTATAGCTATGGCACTGGGCGCGGCGGATGTGGATATTCTGGCCTGCACTGTGGGCGAGCGCGGGGCGTATATTACGCAAGGCGGCGAGGAGGTTCACGCCCCCGCAGCGGCCATGCATGTGGAGGACGCCACGGGTGCTGGCGACCTGTTTGCGGCGGGGTTTTTGTATGGTCTGACGTCCGGTCGGGACTACTTGACTTGCGGGCGAATGGGGTGCGTTGCGGCGGGTGAAATCATCGGCCATATCGGCGCGCGGCCAGAGGCGGATTTGATGGATATGTTCGCGGCTGAGGGGCTGGTTTAGGGGGCTGTAGCCCTCGTTAACCTTTAGACAAAACCACCGAATTTCCGTGTGCACAACGCGTACACAACCCGTACACAATGCGTATGTACGTTTTTGTGGGTGCGGGTGTTAAGGATTTGGAAGTTTCAAGGATTTCTATGAATCATAGTAATTCAAAGCTGGCGATTAATGCTTGCGAATT
>CAKZNY010000072.1 GCA_937132145.1 uncultured Paracoccaceae bacterium
GCACAACCGCATCTGCAACATAAATCGGATTGCGCGAGTATTTATACGGGCCAGAGGTGATGATATTGTCTGGTGTCCGCTTCGGAACCACAGATGTTTTATGCCGCCTGAACATCGCGATACTTACGCCTAACATGATTATTCCAAAGACGATCACGCCGCGCCCTACTAGCGTAGCCATACCGGAGGTGTAATCCATCGGGTTCCAAACTTGCGCCTGCCCCCAAGCGACGGCAATAAAGGCCAGCAACCAAACCGGTGGCCAATCTAAGTATTTGTTTAAAATGCTCATTCTACTCTCCTGTTAAGCCCGCTTTGAAAGTCAAGGAGGCCCAAAGGCTGTGCCATTCAGCCCCTGTGCGCTCGATATCTTCATCCGAGGGGGTAATCATATGCACCGCATTAATCATGTAAATATCCCCGCTGATTATGGGAATAATTGCCAGCCCGGTTTCATCCGTCACCACATGCGTTTTAACAACTTCGCTGCCGCCCAAAGGGCGTCGAAAAATGCCGATTTGAATGTCGGGAATCCCGTCTGCCCCAAAGAAAAGGCGCACCGGCAAGCCGTTGGAAATATCGTCAGTATAGGGGTTTTGCAGTGCGACCAACTCGAACGGCATACCCGTGTGGGCATCGCGCCCAACCCCGTCCCCGACCGCGATCAGAGACTTCGCAAACCGCGTATACCCCTCGCCAAAACCAAAGGTAGGCAGACCACGGGCGGCATGTTTTTCCAGCACCCAATCAAGGCCTTTGCTTAGAATAAAGTCCTCGAATATGCCATCTTCTTTATAGATCAAAAGCTGCGTGGTTGAAAAATGGTTCAACACCAGCAGCCCGCTATTTTCCGGAACCATTCCCAGCGCAGGCATGTCCCCGATCCGTCCTTTAACGGGATATTTACCACTACTGTCTGTCGCGCTAAAATCATAAAACTGGTTGGGGTCAAAGCTGTATTTATTGCCCTTGAAATCCTGCCCGACGCGAATATCAATCTGCAATTCCTGCCCAGTATCAAGTGTATAATCCAGCGCATCCAGCCAGAATTCATGCGCCGCAACGGATTGCGCAATGCCCATAAAACCAAGCAAAACCGTCGCAAAAATCCGCGAGTGCCGCATTATATCTTCCATTTCCAAAACCAGTCTGTATGGTTCGGGTTTTGCTAGGAATAAGTCAAGGAACATTACCGTGCGCGCAGTCCTGTTGGCCCTGTTCATAACCCTGTTATCGCCCCAAACGGGAGGCGCCCATGAACTGCGCCCCGCCGTCGCCGATATCCGCTTTTCCGAAGGCAGCTTCGAGATCGAATTTCGCGTAACCCTAGAGGCTCTGATCGCCGGAGTTGACCCCAACCTTTCCGACACTTCCGAATCCCGAAACGCCGCCCGATATGATGCGCTTCGCATGTTAACCCCCAGCGAGCTTGCCAAAGAATTCACCGGATACGAGGCGCAATTCCTTGCCGCAATCACCGCCTCAATCGACGGGCAGCGACAACCAACATCGACCACCGCGCTCGATATTCCCGAAGTCGGGGACATTGATCTGGTTCGCGACACCGCCCTGACCATTACCGGAATCGTTCCCGCAGGCGCCCAGGAACTAACCTTCAGTTGGTCCAAAAACCTTGGCCCATTGATCGTGCGCGTGACCACTATCGAGGGCGAAGACGGCTACGCTGCATACCTGCAAAGCGGCCAGAAAACCGACCCCATATCGCTTGTCGGCGTAACGCCACAATCCGGCCTGTCGGTGTTTGCCAGTTACATCACGATCGGCTTTGTGCACATCATTCCCAAGGGTCTCGATCACATCTTGTTCGTCGTCGGCCTGTTCCTGCTTTCCGCCCAAATGCGACCGCTTTTATGGCAGATTTCGGCGTTCACACTGGCCCATACCATCTCGCTCGCCTTGGGTATGCTCGGCTTGGTCAACATCCCGTCCGCAATTGTAGAGCCGCTGATCGCCGCCTCCATCGTTTATGTCTGCGTCGAAAACATCTTCATGAGAGACCTCAGTCGATGGCGCCCCATGGTCGTCTTCGGATTCGGCCTCCTCCACGGTTTGGGCTTCGCAGGTGTCCTCGCCGAAGTCGGCTTCGTGCAATCGCAATTCGTTTCGGGCCTGATCGGGTTCAATATCGGCGTGGAATTCGGCCAATTAGCCATCATCACCCTCTGCTTCGCGCTGTTCGGTGCATGGTTTGGCCGCAAAGTTTGGTACCGCGCCGTCATCACCATTCCCCTGTCGCTTGGCATCGCCGCTATCGGTGCATATTGGTTTGTCGAGCGCACATTGTTCGCCGCATAAGAACTTTCTTGCATATTAAGTGAACATGTGTTCAGTTAATGGCAGTGCATGAAAGGGACCGAATGTTTAACGCCTCGATGAATTTTGACTGCGGAGAAGACGTTGAGGCCCTGCGCGACATGGTCCACCGCTGGGCCCAAGACCGCGTAGCCCCGATGGCTGCCGAGATCGACGCCAAAAACGAATTCCCGCCCGAGCTGTGGACTGAAATGGGTGAGCTGGGCCTGCACGGCATCACCGTCCCCGAAGAATACGGCGGCGCAGGCATGGGGTATCTGGCCCACACCATCGCGGTCGAGGAAATCGCTCGCGCCTCAGCCTCCGTCAGCTTGTCTTACGGGGCGCATTCCAACCTTTGCATCAACCAGATCAAACTAAACGGTACCCATGAACAAAAGCTTAAATACCTCCCCGGTCTGATTTCCGGCGAACATGTCGGTGCGTTGGCCATGTCCGAATCCGGCGCTGGTTCCGACGTGGTTTCCATGAAACTACGGGCCGAGAAAACGAATGATCGCTACATCCTGAACGGCACAAAATACTGGATCACCAACGGCCCCGAGGCGACGACTTTAGTCGTTTACGCCAAAACCGACCCAGATGCCGGTTCACGTGGAATGACCGCCTTTATCATCGAAAAAGACATGGCCGGCTTCTCCACCTCGCCCCATTTCGACAAAATGGGCATGCGCGGTTCCAACACCGCCGAGCTGATATTTCAAGACGTAGAAGTCCCTTTTGAGAACGTCCTTGGCGAGGAAGGTCGCGGCGTTAACGTCCTGATGTCCGGCCTCGATTTCGAGCGCGTAGTGCTGTCCGGCATCGGTGTGGGCATCATCCACGCCGTCCTCGACCACATCATGCCCTACATGCATGAACGCAAACAATTCGGCGAAAGCATTGGCAATTTCCAGCTGATGCAAGGGAAAATCGCCGATATTTACACTGCCATGAACTCCGCCCGCGCCTACGTTTATGCGGTCGCTAAATCCTGTGATCGCGGCGAAGTAACCCGCCAAGACGCCGCCGCCTGTGTGCTGTACGCATCCGAAAAAGCGATGGAAGTGGCGGTGCAGGGCGTGCAGGCAATGGGTGGTGCGGGATACATGAGCGACTCGCCGCTTTCCCGCATCATGCGCGATGCCAAACTGATGGAAATTGGCGCAGGGACATCCGAAATCCGCCGCATGCTGATTGGCCGCGAATTGATGAAAGTGACGGGGTGATGCAGCTAAAATCCAGCGTAATTACCGGCTCCGACACGTTCAAAACCAACGTAGCCGCCCACGAATCCGCACTCGCACAAATCGCCGAGGTTGCGGCCATAGCGGCGCAAGGCAATGAGCGCGCGCGCGAACGACACCTCTCACGCGGTAAAATGCTGCCAAGGCACCGGATCGCCAACCTGCTGGACGCGGGCTCTCCGTTTCTCGAAATCGGGGCTACGGCGGCGCATGACATGTACGACAACGCCTCGCCCGGCGCAGGTGTTATCACTGGAATTGGCCTGGTCCACGGGGCCGAGGTGATGGTCGTTTGCAACGATGCCACCGTAAAAGGCGGCACATATTTCCCGATGACGGTGAAAAAACACCTGCGTGCACAGGAAATTGCCGAACAAAACAACCTGCCGTGCGTCTACCTCGTGGACAGCGGCGGCGCAAACCTACCCCAACAGGACGAGGTGTTTCCGGATCGCGACCACTTCGGCCGCATTTTCTTCAATCAAGCCAACATGTCCGCCAAAGGCATTCCGCAAATCGCCGTGGTTATGGGCTCCTGCACCGCTGGTGGGGCGTATGTTCCCGCGATGTCGGACGTGACAATTATCGTTAAAGAACAAGGCACTATATTTCTTGCAGGCCCTCCATTGGTCAAAGCAGCCACCGGTGAAATCGTGACGGCCGAAGATTTGGGCGGCGGCGATGTCCATACCCGCCTAAGCGGCGTGGCCGATTATCTGGCCGAAAATGACGCGCACGCACTGGACTTGGCCCGCCAAGCCCTCGGCAATCTAAACCGCATCAAACCAACCACCGTCGCCCTGAAAACTATCGAGGAACCGGCCTATGATCCCGCCGAAATCTTCGGTGTAGTTCCCGCTGATCTGAAAACCCCATACGACATCCGCGAGGTCATCGCCCGCATCGTAGACGGCTCCCGTTTCGACGAATTCAAGGCGCGCTACGGCACGACACTTGTCTGCGGTTTCGCCCACGTTATGGGCATCCCCGTCGGTATAATAGCCAACAACGGCGTGTTGTTCAGTGAAAGCGCGCTCAAAGGCGCCCACTTCATAGAGCTTTGTTCGCAAAGGAAAATACCTCTAGTATTCCTGCAAAACATCACAGGTTTTATGGTTGGCCAAAAGTACGAAGCCGAAGGCATCGCGCGCCACGGTGCAAAACTGGTCACCGCCGTTGCCACGACGAAAGTGCCCAAGGTAACCATGATCGTCGGCGGCTCCTTCGGGGCTGGAAACTACGGCATGGCAGGCCGCGCATTCTCGCCGCGCTTCTTGTGGACATGGCCAAATTCCCGAATTTCCGTAATGGGCGGAGAGCAAGCCGCAGGTGTCCTCGCCACCGTCAAACGCGACGGAATCGAGCGTGATGGAGGCCAATGGAGCACCGAAGAGGAAGTCAAATTCAAGCGCCCCACCGTCGAAATGTTCGAGCGCCAATCTCACCCATTATATGCATCAGCCCGTCTGTGGGATGACGGTATCATAGACCCCCGAAAATCTCGCGAGGTGCTGGCATTATCCCTGATGGCCGCCCTGAACGCCCCAATAGAGGACACGCATTTTGGCGTGTTTCGGATGTAGGAGCGCAGATATGTTTGACAAAATACTGATCGCTAACCGAGGTGAAATAGCCTGCCGTATTATGGAAACCGCCCATAAAATGGGGGTTAAAACCGTCGCGATCTACTCGGACGCAGATACACATTCCAAACATGTGGCATTGGCCGGCGAGGCGTGGCGGGTTGGCCCTCCAGCCGTTGCTGAAAGCTATCTACAAGGTGATAAAATCATCGAAATAGCGAAGGCATCCGGTGCCCAAGCTATCCACCCGGGGTATGGATTCCTATCCGAATCACCTGATTTTGCAGAGAAAGTCGAAGCTTCGGGCCTTCGTTTCATTGGCCCATCTTCCAGTGCTATTCGCGCGATGGGTTTGAAAGATGCCGCCAAGGATTTGATGATTAAAAGCGGCGTTCCAGTTGTTCCCGGCTATCACGGATCGAACCAAGACCCGGATTTCCTTGCCGCAGAGGCTGAAAAGATCGGATACCCTGTTTTAATCAAAGCTCGCGCCGGTGGCGGCGGAAAAGGTATGCGAAAAGTTGACGATCCAAACGATTTTCGTACCGCATTAGAGGGCGCCCAACGGGAAGGCCTGTCAGCCTTCGGGGATGCCCATTGTTTGATCGAAAAATGGATAACGACCCCGCGCCATATCGAAATACAGGTGTTCGGTGACGACCATGGCAACGCGATCCACTTGTTTGAGCGGGACTGCTCCTTACAACGCCGTCATCAAAAAGTGATCGAGGAAGCGCCCGCGCCCGGAATGACCGAAGAAATGCGCGCAGCAATGGGCGAAGCCGCCGTCCGCTGCGCCAAAGCGATAGGATATAGCGGTGCAGGAACGATCGAGTTCATCGTTGACGCTTCTGACGGGCTTAATCCCGATCGGTTTTGGTTTATGGAAATGAACACGCGCCTACAGGTCGAACATCCGGTAACCGAGATGATTACCGGAATTGATCTTGTGGAATGGCAATTGAGGATAGCAAATGGTGAACCTCTACCGGCTACACAAGATAGTTTAACATTAAACGGCCATGCATTTGAAGCACGAATTTATGCCGAGGACGTACCTGCCGGGTTCCTACCCATGACAGGGTCTATAGATTATCTATCCATGCCTGCACTGGCCCGAGTGGACAGCGGAATTCGTGAAGGTGACACCATAACACCTTGGTATGACCCGATAATATCAAAAGTTATTGTTTGGGGCGAAACTCGGGAAATAGCCCTTAATCGTATGAGCGCAGCCCTCGCGGAGTGCAATATATCCGGAACGGTCACGAATATACCGTTCCTCGCCGCGTTATGTGCCCATGAAGAATTTAAGGTGGGTAATGTCGATACAGGACTGATCGAGCGTGACTTGGCTGATTTGATCGTTACGAAAGATTTAACATTTGCTGACTGGGCACTCGCAGCGGTTGTCGTTGGAAACTTTATGGAGGACCGCCCTTTGAGCGGGTGGAACTTATGGACACCAATGGTGCGGTCTGTTTGGCTGACCGCGGGAGGTGTAGACCGCGAGATGTTGGTAACCCAGACGGGATCAAAAACCTTCATAATCTCTAATCTGACTGACACGATCGAGCTGAAACTCGAGTCGGTCATTCCGAATGTCCTGACATTGATAAATGGCGATCAGCGGCAATCAATCCGGTACTTCAGGCAGGATAAGTCGGTTACCTTTTTCATGGATGGAACCCCGAAAGTCTTTGATATCATTACGGGTTATTCTCTAGCGGAGTCAGATGAGAACAGTGGAAACGAAGTTCTGTCCCCCATGCCTGGTATTGTGAAAGTACTAAATACTTCCCTCCAAAGTGAAGTGATTGCTGGAGATGTTTTGGTGATAATCGAGGCGATGAAAATGGAGCACTCTCTGACAGCTTCTCGCGATGGCGTTATTTCGGATGTGTTGATTAAAGTCGGTCAACAGGTTGAAGCCGGCGAGGTTTTGTTGACCTTGGAGGATGATGATGCCAGATCGCGTTAAAATATTTGAAGTTGGCCCAAGGGATGGATTGCAAAATCAGAAGCGCATAATACCCACAGAAGATAAAATAAAACTGGTCGATATGCTTTCAAATTGCGGGTTTTCTCATATAGAGACCACCAGTTTTGTTAGCCCCAAATGGGTGCCGCAAATGGCGGATGCTTCCGCCGTTATGGCTGGTATTTCAAAGAAACACGGTACAGCATATACCGCGTTGACGCCAAATATGCGTGGATACGAAGCAGCTATAGCTGCTGGAGTAGATGAGGTGGCTATTTTTGGGTCTGCTTCTGAGGGATTTAGTCAGAAAAACATCAATTGTTCGATAGAGGATAGTTTTACTAGATTTATATCACTTTTAGACCAAGCAAAAATCGATAAGTGCAAGGTTAGGGGGTACATATCTTGCGTGACGCATTGCCCATATGATGGCTCAATCGACCCAGAGCAAGTAATTAAGGTTGCTTTACGGCTTCTTGATATGGGCTGCTACGAAATTTCGCTTGGTGACACGGTCGGCGCGGCAACAACAGAAACAACCCATAATTTAATTAGTTCGATGCTGAACTATATGCCAGAAAGCGTAATCGCCGGGCATTTTCACGACACCAACAACACCGCACTTGAAAATATCGGAGTTTGCTTGGAAGCAGGTATCCGAACGTTCGATTCCGCAACAGGGGGGCTGGGGGGCTGCCCGTATGCTAAAGGGGCCAAAGGAAATGTTGATACAGTCTCTGTGGTGAAGATGTTGCATGAAATGAAGTTTGAAACAGGCCTGAATGTGGAAGAATTGAACAAAGCGTCAGCATTCGCCAAATCATTAAGTGAGAACTGATATGTCCTACTCTACGATTTCCCTAAATACTGACGCGAACGCCATAACTACGATGACACTTGATCGCCCGGACAAGCACAATGCCTTGTCGGCAGAAATGATTGCCGAAATCACCGAGGCGACCCAAAAGCTGGCCAAGGATACTTCAATCCGTGTAGTTATCTTGTCGGGAAATGGCAAAAGTTTCTGCGCTGGTGGCGACCTAGCATGGATGAGGGAGCAAATGGCGGCCACAAGGTCACAACGTATGTCCGAAGCACGTAAACTCGCTGAAATGCTTTTCCATCTTAATACATTACCGATGCCCTTAATTGGAAATATTCATGGGAATGCTTTTGGTGGAGGCGTTGGTTTGGTATCTGTGTGTGACGTAGCGTATAGTTCGAAAAGTGTACGGTTTGCTCTGTCGGAAACCAAGTTGGGTTTGATACCTGCAACTATCAGCCCGTACGTGAGTGCCAAAATTGGGGAAAATAATGCTAAATATGCCGGTTCATCCGCCCGGA
>CAKZNY010000073.1 GCA_937132145.1 uncultured Paracoccaceae bacterium
TTCGCTCAAAGCATCCGATATTTTCATGACTGCCGCGGCCTATCAAGGCTTGGCTGAAATGACCGACGCGCCGATTCATCTTGGAATTACCGAAGCAGGGGGGCTGGTTTCCGGCACTGTGAAGTCTGCCATCGGGTTGGGTAACCTGCTTTGGATGGGGATTGGGGACACAATACGGGTCTCGCTTTCTGCTGATCCGGTTGAAGAGGTTAAGGCCGGATTCGAGATTTTGAAATCGCTCGGGCTACGGCATCGCGGCGTGAACATCATCTCGTGTCCATCCTGTGCGCGCCAAGGGTTCGATGTGATCAAGGTGGTGGCCGAGCTGGAAAACCGGCTCGCACATATCCACACCCCTGTCAGCCTGTCGATTATCGGCTGCGTTGTGAACGGCCCCGGTGAGGCGCAGATGACGGATGTCGGCTTCACAGGCGGTGGCGCGGGTTCGGGCATGGTATATTTGGCTGGTAAACAGGACCATAAACGAGATAATGCGAGTATGGTCGATCACATTGTAGAAATGGTCGAAGCCAAAGCACAACAGATTGAAGCTGAGCAGGAGGCTGCGGATAACGCGGCGTAAACGACATGGTCCGTATGGCGATTTTTCTGGTTTTTCTAACCATCGGGGCGGCTGGCGGCCTGTTTTATTATGTCAGCAAGGTGGAACACGATGTTGCTGTTTGGCATGTAGACCCGCTAACGGTTTCACAGTCGGTTAAACCGCACAGCTTCCGTATGGCACCACCTGCGTTGACCGAAGAATTTGTTGATATGCCTTCGCCGGTTTATACCGTTAACCCGACATTGATGGCCAAAGCGTTTGACGATTACGTGTTGAGCCAAACTAAAACCATCCGCATCGCCGGCTCTCCGGAAGAGGGTTGGATGACGTATGTTCAACGAAGCCGCAGCCTGAATTTACCCGATTATATATCCGTGAAATTCATTGATTTGAACGGTGGCAAGTCTACGATTGCTATCTATTCACGCTCACGGTTTGGCTACGATGATCTTGGTGTGAACGAAAAACGAGTGCTGGCTTGGGTCGGTACGCTTATGTCGTTCGAACAGTAATCTGGACTCACTATGATAGCATCTGAAAAACTGGAAATGATCCGGCAACGCTTCGCGTTCATCGAGGCGAAACTGTCTGGCGGTGCCGAGCCGCACGAGCTGGCGTCTCTTGGCCGCGAGTATGCCGAATTAAAATCCGTGGTGGAGCAGATCGAGGCGTATCAAGGCTATCTTGAAGCGCAGATCGAGGCGACGGACATGCTGGACGACCCCGAAATGCGGGAGTTGGCGCAAGAGGAATTGCAGGAAATAAAAGACAAGTTGCCCGGAGCTGAACGCGCGATCACCTTGGCGCTAATTCCTAAAGACGAGGCGGATCACCGCCCGGCTATATTGGAAATTCGTGCCGGAACGGGCGGCGACGAGGCGGCATTGTTCGCCGGTGACTTGCTGCGTATGTACCATAAATTTTGCGAAGATCGTGGCTGGAAATTCAATATCATCGAGGGGTCCTCCACCGACGTTGGCGGATACAAAGAAGTGATCGTGAACGTTCAGGGCGACAGTGTTTTTGCGGTGTTGAAGTTCGAATCCGGCGTGCACCGTGTGCAGCGCGTACCGGCCACCGAATCGGGCGGGCGCATTCATACATCGGCCGCGACGGTCGCGGTTCTGCCAGAAGCCGAGGAAGTGGACATCGACATCCCCGCCAAAGATATCCGTATTGATACCATGCGGGCTTCGGGTTCGGGCGGCCAGCACGTGAACACGACGGATTCCGCCGTGCGTATCACCCACCTTCCGACAGGGATTATGGTTACCTCGTCCGAGAAATCCCAACACGTTAACCGCGTGAAAGCGATGCAGGTATTACGCTCGCGCCTTTACGATATGGAGCGCCAAAAAGTCGACGCCGAACGCTCCGCTGCGCGTAAAGGCCAGATCGGATCGGGGGATCGTTCGGAACGTATTCGCACCTATAATTACCCGCAGGGCAGGGTGACGGACCACCGGATTAACCTGACATTGTATAAACTGGACCAGATCATGCAAGGTGATCTGGACGAGATGATCGAGGCACTGACCGCCGCCGATCAAGCCGAAAAATTAGCGGAGTTGGATCCATGAGTGTTACAGTAAACGAGGCGTTAACGACGGCCACCACATGGTTGCGCGATGCGGGTATTCCGAACGCGGATGTCGATGCGCGCGCCCTTCTTGCCCATGCGATGGATTGCGAGCCGTCGCGCTTGATCCTGATGGAGGATGACGAAATTCATCCAGACCTTTTCCGCACATTTGACGGCTACCTCGCATCGCGCGAGAAGTTCCAGCCAGTCAGCCAGATCATCGGGGGCCGCGAATTTTGGGGCCGTTGGTTTAGCGTAACACCAGACGTTTTGGACCCACGCCCCGAAACGGAATCCCTGATTGATGTGGCATTGCAGCAGGGGCCGTTCCAACGTGTTCTGGATCTGGGCACCGGCTCGGGCATTCTGGCCGTGACCTTAGCGGCGGAATGGGCTGATACCCGCGCGATCGCCGTTGATATCAGTAAAGAAGCGATTGCGATTGCCACCAAGAACGCGGCTGCGCACGATGTGGCGGACCGCGTGAATTTAATCGTTTCCAACTGGTTTGATGCCGTTGCGGGGCAGTTCGACCTGATCGTATCCAACCCGCCTTATATCGCTGCGGCCGAGATGGCCGGCCTATCCCCGGATGTTCGCAACTGGGAACCGTTTCTGGCGCTCACTCCGGGTGGGGACGGGCTTGAATCTTACCGCACGATTGCCTCGTCGTTGAACGAGTATTTGGCGGATGACGGCTTGGCGTTGTTTGAAATTGGGCATACGCAGGGGGCGGATGTTGTTAAAATTTTTCAAGACGCCGGATTCGCGAATATAACGGTTTCGCAAGATTTGGGCGGAAAAGACCGTGTTGTGGCCGTGAAAAAGTAAAAAACGTCCATTTTGCGGCAAATTATCGTAACTGAGACCTTTTTTCCCTTGTTATCACTATGACCCACGGTGTAAATTAGGGCATCCACCCGAGATTGAGCCCTGACGGTTCTCTCGTGAGAGTGGAAACGTTAACCCCGTATTGGGACTTTTACGCGATAATATCCGCGATTCGTTTCGCATATCCTTAAATCCCACACTTCAGAAATTGTGAGCATGAGACCTTCAAACAAATCCCGTTCGAGAAATAAGAATAATAACCGTCGGAATACCAACACTTCCGGCAACATCGTAAATCGCGTGTTTGACAGCACCGGTCCCGAGGGGCGTGTGCGGGGAACGCCGCAACAGATCATCGAGAAATATCGGGGTTTGGCGCATGACGCCTTGATGGAGGATGATCGCGTGGCGGCTGAAAGTTTCCAGCAGCACGCTGAACATTACAGCCGCATTTTGCTGGTAGCGCAGCGCGAAGCCGCTGAACGTCAAGCCGAGCAAGCAGAACGCCAAGCCGAGCAACAGGCCCAGCAAGCTGAGCGTCAGGCAGAGAATCAAGCACGACAAACGCAACAGCAACAGCAAAAAGAACAGACCAAAGCTGAAAACGCACAACCAAACGAGCCATCAAACGTTGGGGAAGGTTTTACCTCCGATACGGACGAGCAGCCAGACGTTGTCGAGCATATGGTTGCAACGCCAGAGAATAAACCAAGCAACCGCAGTCCGCGCCGCAAGCCTGCAAAAGACACCTCGAACGAGGGTAGTCAGGTGGTCGAGGATCAACCGCAACCCACCTGATTATTTCGGGAACAGGATGCGGCTAAGGCGGCAAAACTCCTCGATGGAGACTTGTTCTGCACGTGTGGTCGGATCAATACCGGCCTCGCGAATGCGTTCCTCCACGTCTTTTCCTAACGACTTCAAGCTGGCCCGCAACATCTTGCGTCGTTGTCCGAAGGCCAGCGAAACAGTGCGGGACAGGTCTTTGGCATTCGCAGGAAAACGCGGTTCTTCCAGCCGTTCCAAATGCACGACAGCAGACGTAACCTTTGGTGGCGGCGTAAATGCTTGCGGTGATATTTCAAACGCGATCTTTGCCTCCGTGCGCCATTGCGCCAACACGGACAGTCGCCCGTAAGCCTTGGAGCCGGGGGGGGCAACGATGCGCTGTGCGACCTCTTTTTGGAACATCAAGGTCAGGCTTTGCCAATACGGCGGCCATGTCGGCGGGGTTAACCAGCGGATCAACAGCTCCGTTCCCACGTTGTAGGGCAGGTTCGCAACGACCCGTATCGGGGCGCTCAAATGGGGCAAAGGGTTAACTTCCAGCGCGTTTCCCTCAATCACCTTAAGGCGGTCAGGATAGGCTTCGGAGACCTGATCGAGGATCGCAAGGCAGCGGTTATCCATCTCGATAGCAACGACTTTACGCGCCCCCTCCATCAGCAACGCGCGGGTAAGACCACCGGGGCCGGGTCCGATTTCAAGCACATCGCATTTGGTCAAATCCCCGGCACGACGGGCGATTCTAGAGGTCAGGTTCAAATCCAGAAGGAAGTTTTGCCCCAAGGATTTTCGGGCACTCAGGCCGTGTTCAGCAATAACTTCGCGTAGTGGCGGCAACCCGTCAATGGAAATATTCATAATGTTCCCCGATGTTTGGCCATTGTGGTGGCGGTGCGCAAAGCCTCGATCAAAGATTGCGGGTCAGCGATGTTTTTGCCAACGATATCAAAAGCGGTGCCATGATCCGGCGAAGTTCTGATGAACGGCAACCCCAGTGTCGTGTTCACACCAGCCGCGAAATTCAGCGTTTTGATCGGGATCAGCGCCTGATCGTGGTACATGCAAATCGCCAAATCGTAGCGTTCACGCGCCGCAGGGTGGAACATGGTGTCGGCGGACATTGGCCCCGACAGGTTCATCCCTTCAGCCCGAAGTTTATCCAGCGTCGGCGCGATGAAATCGATCTCCTCGTGCCCCATCGCACCGTATTCCCCTGCATGTGGATTGAGGCCCGCGACAGCAATACGCGGGGCGTTGATGCCAAGGTCATCGATCATGGCTTTGTGCGTCACGCGGATGGTTTGTTCCAACAGTTCGGCATCCAGAACTTCGGAAACTTTGCTGATGGCTATGTGGATTGTAACCGGCACGACACGCAGTTCCGGAGCACTTAGCATCATGATCGGGCGCTCGATATTTGCAAGACTGGCGAGGTATTCGGTGTGCCCCGGAAAGGCAAAACCTGCCCCGTCTTGCAGCGCCTTCTTGTGAATCGGGTTGGTCGTCATCGCGCAAGCCTGCCCTGATTGGGTCAGATCGACAGCGCGTTTGATCATGGCCACAACTTCAACGGCATTTTGCGCATCGGGGATGCCGCCAGCTACGGGGGCAGGTAGGGGATGGTCCAGCACGGGTAAGGCGTTTGGCATCACAGAAGCGGCCTCTGCGGGGGTGGCGATGATCTTGATTTGCAAGCCTGACTGACCGGCAAGCGATTGCATGTGTTTGGCATCTGCGATCAGGAAAAACGGCAATTCGTGGCGCAGTACTGCCCATGCCTTAAGCGATATTTCACCCCCAATTCCCGCCGGTTCACCAAGCGTTAGGGCGACGGGTTTGCTGGTCATCGTTTCTCGATAATCGCTGTGCGGCGCAGCTCCAACAGGTAGCCTTCGGCCAGTTTACCCAGTTTTTGGCCAAGCAGGTTGTTGTTAAGCTGGGCTTTGATCTGCACGCTCAAATCCGTTGTGCGCTTACACAACTGGATTAGCAGGACGCTGTCGCCGTTGGTGATGATTTCGCTTTTACCTTGCATCAAACGGGCGAGGGATACGGCAATGTCGGT
Organism: uncultured Paracoccaceae bacterium; assembly: GCA_937132145.1. GTDB lineage: Bacteria > Pseudomonadota > Alphaproteobacteria > Rhodobacterales > Rhodobacteraceae > NORP23. The sequence continues at coordinate 5,830 of CAKZNY010000073.1, forward strand.
TGGAACATTATCGAGTAAAGTTGGGCCGAACAATCCGCTAAGCGGGCCGAAATCGGCGGCAGATGATTTGGCTGCGCTGCACTCATCCAGTCCACGTTGCATCCGTGTTGCACGGGAAATCGCGTCGGACTGGCCGCTGAAATCGAGCACGGCGTATTCGAGTGAAACGGTCTTTTGCAACGCACTGGAAACCGTGCGCGAGGCGATGACCTTCAAGAGTATAATGCCAGTCGAAATTCGAAGTGGGCTGGATACCTGACCGGTCGACAGCCCGGAAACTTTCGCAGCAATCGCGGCAGGCAAGCGTTCGGGGGAAAGCCAGCCGATTTGTCCACCGTTTGCAGCGGTGTGAGAGCGGCTGAAGTTTTTTACGGCAGCCTCGAAATTGGCACCGCTGTTCAGGTCGCGCGCCAGTCTTTCGGCGAATGCGATTGTTGCTGCCTCACCGCGCTCTGCAAAGGGCAGGGCAATCTCGGCTAGCAGGATGGATCGTTGGGTCACGGCGGCGGCGACGTTTATTGCGTTGTCCAGATCGACGCTGGTTGGATCGGCGGCTTGGCGAAAGCGGCGTTGCACCAGTTCGCGCCAGATTAGTTGTGCAGAATAATAATCATCGAACGCTTGGCGCGAAACACCCCGAGCACGGGCCTTGGCCCACAAAGCATCGGTTGTGATGTTTTGGGATGCGGCGACACCGGCCAATCCGCGCGCCAGCGATGCATCACTTATGGCCATCCCGAATGTGCGCGCGGCACGGATTTTCAGGCGATCGTCGATTAACTGGTCGATAGCGTCTTGTTGTAAGTTGCGGGACTGGACACCCAAGGCGCGCAAAAGCTTGACGCGCTCGCTGATGTCGAAGTAGGTGATGATCGAGTCGTTGACCGCATAGGCAGCAGAATATGGGTTTTGCGCATGTGCAACCGGTGTCCATGCGAAAATCACCAACGTTAATGTTAGCGCCCAGTTCAAGAATTTACCCATTATTAAACCTCGTAATACACTTAGTACGCACATTGTGCGGCCGGCCAGTCATTGTCCGAACTTCCACCGAATCCCGCCAGTTGAACGGTCAGATTGAAATCCGTCGATGGCACCACGTTATTCGAAGATGTGAAGCGGCGCGAGAGGGAAAGCCCGATTTCTATGCATTCATTTCCATATGTTACGCCCATTCCGGCGGAAACGTTCCTATTTTCCAGCAAATTCCGTTTCCAGTCGAAATCCAGTGCCCAGTTGTGGGCGATGCGGTATTGGGCCGCAATTGTGCCCTCACTACGTTCATCCGACGCGAGCGCCAGCGAGTCCGCGGCAAGATAGACGAATGACCCGCCTATATCCCACTTATCGAACGATGTTGTGAATTGCGTCTCGCTGCGTTTGAAATCAAATTCATCATCAAACAAGAACCGCCCTATCACGTTGAAATTCGGGGCAAATTCAAAGCTGATTGCCCCCAGAATGTCGGAACGTGATCCGCCAAGAAGCGTGTCCTCGGCAAATAAATCCGAGGGTTCAGAGCGGATAACCAGCCCCCCTGCTAAACCAAGTGACCACCCGTCGTTGTCATAAATCGTGTAGGTTGCGCCAATGTTGGCACGAAATCCGGTTTCGGTCACGTCGCGGCCAGGGAAACGGTTAAGGTCGAAAAGGTTGGTCTCGTCGAACTCGGCCTGCTGGCTGTCCTCATTCGGAACAAGGTCGTTAAAGGCAGGATCAGCGGTATAAAGAATTTGCACGACCGGCTCGAATATATGGCGGGCGTTTGTCGTTGTTTTGGAAAGCGGCCAGCGTATGTCGGCCCCGATCGAGGGATGCACTTTGATTAACGGCGTATCTGGAAAATCTGTGCTGTTCCAGACGCGGTAGACATCCGCATCGAGGTTAATAAAACCGGAAGCGCGCAGCCCAAGTGGTAAGTCAATTGGAACCCGGTAATCCACGCCGACCCCGATGCGCAAATAATCTTCGCCCTCAATGCGCGACAGGCCAACGGTACTAAACTCGTAGCCGAATTTACCACCCAGCAATGGATCGATGCGGTACCCACGATAGTTGAATTCGGGGAACACCAAGGGCACAGTGTTGTTGTCTTCGTCATCCCGAAGGCTACGCATTATTGCACCCGCCAGCGAGAAATAGCTTCGGTCGCGGTATCGGCTGAACTTCAGCTCGCTAACGATCCGGTCGGTGTCGTCATAGTTATATTGGCGCATAAAACCATTGTCGCTAAGGCTTGTCGCGCTGAAATCCAGTGTCACCGCGTCGAGGATATCGAAACTCCCATCCACCTTCAAAAAGCCACGTCCGGATCCGTCATTAAGTGCGACTGCACCGAAGATATCGAACCCGCCGTTGGCAAAGCGTTGACGGTATTGTGCATCGACAACTATTGCCCCGCTGAAATTTAGTGTCGGGGTTATCGTGGCATCCGCATGATCGCCCAACACCAGATAGTAGGGCAGTTTTATGCCGTCTCCGAAATATTCAGACGACAGGATCACCGGACTTAAAAACCCCGAGGCACGGCGCACCGACGAGTCCGGTATGCGCATATATGGCAGATAGAATACCGGCAGGCCGAATATCTCGATTGTAGCGCTGCGGAAGTGGATTTGTTTGCGTTCCGTATCGCGGATCACTTGGCGCGCTCGTATTTGCCAGACAGGGACCGCG
>CAKZNY010000074.1 GCA_937132145.1 uncultured Paracoccaceae bacterium
TTTCACGCCTAACGCGCTTTTCTTCCTGCTTAGTCTCATTTGGATCGCTACCAGACGCAATTTCAGCACGTGCAGCATCACGTACTTGCCTAGCCTGTAAAAGGCTAATAGCCGGATAATCACCAATGACGAGTAGTTTTTCTTTGCCTTCAATTCGATACTTGAACCGCCAAGACTTTGAACCCGTTGCTTTCACCAACAAGAACAATCCATCAAAGTCGCCCACTTTGTAGGCTTTATCTTTGACCTTTAGGTTTCGAATCTTTGCATCGTTTAAGGGCATCTGGGGGTACGCTCATTTTTTGATTTCCAGCGTACCCCCAAATATACCCCTATTTTGGGGGTACGTTAGCGGATCAAGAAAAACTCCACTGGACAAACAATTTCAATAATGACCTTATATACAAGGGCTAATCGGATGTCACTGGACAATATGAAACGAGAAAGTGGTGCCCCCACACGGACTCGAACCGCGGACCTACTGATTACAAATCAGTTGCTCTACCAGCTGAGCTATAGGGGCAACGTGGGCTAAATACCCTTCAATGGGGCGGGTACGCAAGGGGTAAATTGCGGGGAAACCGAAATTTTCATTTGGTTGAGGAGCGCGCTAGCAATATTACAGGTAACAACCCCACTATCGTCACAAAAATCGCTGCGGGGGCCGCCTGCTCCAGATTTTCTAACGAGGCTTGGCTGTAGACGCGCGTCGCTAATGTATCGAAATTGAACGGGCGCAGGATCAAGGTTGCGGGCAGCTCTTTCACGCCGTCAACGAAGATCAGCATGCCGGCCACCAGAACCGAGCCTCGGATAAGGGGCACATGGACTTCGCGCAACGTTTGGCCAGCCCCACGCCCCAGCGAGCGCGAGGCCATGTCCATTGACGGGGTCACGCGCCCTAACGCGCTGTCCACTGCGCCAAGGCCGATGGCGAAGAACCGCACGAAGTAGGCGAACACTATGGCGGCGACCGATCCGGTCAGCAGCAGCCCGATGTCCCATCCAAACACGCTCTCGATCAAATCTGCCAAAGCGTTGTCAAAGGCGGCAAGCGGGAACAGGATACCGATGGCCAACACCGCGCCCGGGGCGGCGTACCCGATCGAGGTTATCGGCAGCAGGTTACGTGGCAAACGGCTGCGGGATTGGCGGGCGCCGTAAACCAGAAACAGCGCGCCCAGCACAGTCAGGACGGCAGCGGTTCCCGCCAGCATCAGCGTGTTCAGCGTGGCGCGCCACAGGCCCGCGTCCAGCCAGTATTCGGGGTTATCAAACGCAAGCGAGGCAATGACTGAAATCGGCACCACGAACCCCATGACGAAGGGCAAGAAGCACGCAATAGTTGCCGCGATAGCCTTGGGGCCGCGCAGCACGGTCGGGGAAACAGGCACACGCTTGGACGACAGGTTGTGATAGCGCCTATTACGGCGGCTGATCTTTTCGAATGCCGCCAGAAACAGCACCAGCGCGAGGATCACACACGCGATCTGTGCCGCGCCGCCTGCGTTATAGCCCAGCAGCCATGTGGTGAAAATTCCGGTGGTCAGGGTCTGGACGGCGAAATAATCGACCGTGCCGAAATCGTTCAGCGTCTCCATCATCACGATCGCCATGCCTGCCGCGATAGCTGGCCGCGCCAATGGCAAAGCCACGCGCAGGAATATCGCCCACGGGCCGCTTCCCAAGGCACGGGCGACCTCGATCATGTTGGTGGATTGCTCGCGGAAGGCAGCGCGGGCCAGCAGGTAGATGTAGGGGTACAACGATAGCGACAGCACGAATATGGCCGCCCACATAGAGCGGATTTCAGGGAACCAATAGGCGCGTGCGTCCTGCCAGCCGAACCAGTCGCGCATCAGCGTTTGCACCGGTCCTGCGTATTCCAGAAAATCCACCAAGGCATAGGCGCTGATATAGGCGGGCAGCGCGAGGGGCATCAGCAGCGCCCACTCGAGCATGCGCCGGAACGGGAACCGTGTGGTGACCACCAGCCACGCCGCACCTGTTCCAATCACAGCCGACAAAATTCCGACGCTGGTCATCAGGATCAGCGAGTTCTTCAGATACCGCGGCAGCGTCGTTGAAACCAGATGCCCCCAAATGTTTTCGGTTGGAAAAAACGCGATCCAGACCACGCTTAGCAGCGGGAAAACCACGAGCGCCGCAATCACAATCGCGCCTATCGACCACGGGTCCGGCCTCAGAATAGAGGGGGCTTTGTATATCTGACTAGTTTTATCAACCATACGGGCACCAATATGCAGAAACCGCCGTTAAGTCTAGGCCTCGCCGTCGGGGCTGTCGTCATATCTATCCGAAAGTATCCGGTTCGCGTTTCCGTCGGGGTCATCATATTGATTGTGCCGCAACATCCAGAAGAACGCGAGCAGGCCCACGCCGCCAAGGCCAAGGGAAATCGGGATAAGCACTGCCAGTATATTCATGATTTACGCCCCAGTCGTATTGCATTCAAAGACACTGTGATCGAGCTGCCGGACATCGCCAGCGCCGCCATAAGCGGTGTTGCGAACCCCATCAAGGCTATAGGAACCGCGATCAGGTTGTAAACCGCCGCAATGGTGAAATTCTCCAAAATCCGCCGCTTGGCGATCCGCGCCAAACGCAGGCTTTTGACCACTTGCGACAGGTCATCGCCCACCAAAATCAGGTCCGCAGACACACGACTGGCATCCACCGCCGAGGCCAGCGAGATTGACACATACGCGCCAGCCAACGCCGCCGCGTCGTTCAGACCGTCGCCGACCATCAGCACCTTATGCCCCTCGTCGGCCAAACGTTTCAGCACCGCGACTTTATCCGCAGGGGTCGCCTCGGCAATCCAGGTTTTCACACCCAGCTTATCGGCCGCATCCTGCACAGGTTTAGGCACATCGCCCGACAAAATCTGGACATCGATGCCATCGTCCAGCAACGCCGCGATCGTTTCGGCTGTCTCCGCCCGCATGGTATCCTCGAACAACAGCACAATCGGTGGCCTTGTCCCGATACGCAGCCAACTTGCGGATTGTTCAACATCATGGCTTTCAACGCCACACCAGACAGCGCGGCCCAGCCGGACCTCTTGACCATCCAGAATGGCGCGCGTGCCCATCCCCGGTTCCTCGACGATATCGTTCAGCACCGCCGGAATAAACCCTGCCGCCTTGCCAAACGCGCAGATCGCCTTGGACATCGGATGCACCGAGCCTTGCGCCACCGCAACGGCAACCGCCATATCGCGCGCCGATATCGTCGCCCCGTTCAACAACTGCGGCTTGCCCGTGGTCAGCGTACCGCCCTTGTCGAACACAACCGTATCGACCTCGGCCAGACGTTCCAGCGCGATGCCTTCTTTTAGCAAAACCCCGTTGCGAAACAGTCGCCCGCTGGCCGCAGTCAGCACCGCAGGCACGGCCAGACCCAGCGCACAGGGGCAGGTGATAATCAGAACCGCCGCCGCGATGTTAACCGCCAAACGCCAGTCGCCGGTATAAAACCCCCAGAACAAAAACGCCGCCGCAGACAATATATGCACCAGCGGTGCGTAAATCGCCGCCGCCTTTTCCGCCAAGGAGGTGTATTTGTTTTTTGAAGACTCCGCCGATTCCACCAGCCGCGTGATCTGTTGCAGCAAGGTATCCTCGCCCAACCCCTCGGCCCGTACCACCAGTGCGCCGGTCAGGTTCAACATGCCGGCAATCACCGATGTGCCCGGCTCGACCGCTTCGGGCATGGTTTCGCCGGTTAGCATCGAGGGGTCCAGCTCGCTGCGCCCCTCCATCACCACCCCGTCCACCGGAACACGCGAACCTGCCGCCACAGCGATCATATCGCCCTCGCGAAGCGCATCCATCGGCACGGTTTCACGGCTGCCATCAGCGTTAATACGTTCCGCGCGATGCACTTCCAGCGCGGCCAGTTCCACCGCAGCCGAGCGCGCCACAACACGGGTCCGATGGTCCAGATACCGCCCCAGCAGCAGGAAGAACGTCAGCGATAAGGCCGCATCAAAATATGCGTGCTCGCCGCCCTCGATGGTTTCCATCAACGAAACCCCGCTCGCCAATATCAGGGCAAGCGAGATCGGCACGTCCATATTCAACCGCCCTACCCGCAGCGCAGTCCATGCATTCTTGAAAAACGGCACACCGGAAAACGCCACGGTCGGCAGCGCGATCGCCGCCGATATCCAGTGCATCATTTCGCGCGTTGCCCCCTCGGCCCCGCCCCAGACGGAAAACGACAGCAGCATCACGTTCATCATCGCAAAACCGGCCACCGCGAGGCGCGCCAGCAGGTCACGGCCCGCCTTATCAACCAGCTCCTGATCGAGCGCCGCACTATCCAGCACCTTCGCCGGATAGCCCCAGCTTGTCAGCAGATCAATCAGAAAGGTTTCAATTCCGGGAATATCCTTCACCGTAATCGTCACACGCTTACGGGTCAGGTTAACCCTTGCACCCTCGATCTCGGGCAGTTTTGCGAGGCCGATTTCAACGTTGCTAATGCAGGCAGCACAGTGGATTGTCGGCAAGGACAGCTCGATGCGGCGCGACTGCGCGGACCGCGCCTCGCCTGCGGATTTCACCCGGTCCGTCGGTATCGCAACGCATGCCGGGCAAACGGCAATTGACGGGGACTCAGTCATGGCCGTCCGTCACGAACATCGACAGCCGTTGCTGGAACGGTTTGCCATCAGCGGTTTCTGCATTCACGTAAATGAACCACTTACCCTCGCCCAGATCGATCTTGAACCAATAACCGATGGTGTCGCGCAGCAACACAGGGATCACATCCTCGCGGTCATGCGTCGGGCGACCAACGCGCACGTCGATTGTCTCGGGAAAGATAAACGTGTTGTTGGCGGCAATCGACAGGTTCATCTGCCCGTTGGCATACTTAACCTCCAGCACCCAACCAAGTGCGCGCTGCGCGGTCGCGCGATCATCGAACGTCTGGGATGCCACGTAGGTGTTCCTCACCTCCAACCCCGGAAACGTATTGATCGCGTTGTACAGCAACGTCATATTCGCCGTCAGAATTATGCCGAACGCGCTTAGCAAGATTATCAGAACCTTGCGGCCGGTTAGCTCTTTTACAGGTTTTGTATCTGTCATGGTGCTTTTCCGTTAAATAATGTCTCTACATGTGCGGTGTCGCCGCTCTTCAAATCTTCGATCCAGATATGCACCCCGGTTCGCTCGCGACGGGCCGCGTGATTATCAGGAGCGGCAAGCAAATAAACGCGCACGATAAGCGTATCATCCGCCGGTGCCGTTACCACCACGCCCTCAAGTCCTTGCAATACAACTTTGAATTCCGAGTTGTGCTCATCGGTTTCTGCCGTGACAATGAACTGCCGTTCCTCGCCATGCTTGTTCAGAATTCTGATGTCATAGTCATTCCGGATTGTGCCATCGGATAGCACAACAAAGTCGGGGTTCCGGATGGGGGCCACGTTGACTTCGATTTCTGCGCGCACAAACAGCGCCACCAACAGGCCGATCCCGACGGCGGACAACAGAACCACATACATGATCGTGCGGGGGCGGATCAGGTGCTTCCACATATTGCGCGGCGGCTCGCCTGCACGTTCCAGCGGTTCGTCGTTGGCGGTCAGATAGGCGATCAAGCCTGTCGGGCGACCAACCTTGATCATCATCTCGTCGCACGCATCAATGCACAGCGCACATGTGATGCACTCCAATTGCTGCCCATCACGGATGTCGATACCCACAGGGCACACGGCGACGCAGGCGTTACAATCGATACAATCGCCCAGCGACGAATCCGCAAGCGATGCCTTCAACTTCGCGCGCGGCTCGCCCCGCCAATCGCGGTAGGACACCGTCATGGTGTCTTCGTCCATCATCGCGGCCTGAATACGCGGCCAAGGGCACATGTATGTGCAGATTTGTTCTTGCATAAACCCGCCAAAAACGAAGGTCGTCGCGGTCAGAGACACGATAAAAGCATATGCCACGAAGGCCGCCTGCCCTGTGAACAATTCTACCAGCAAAGTCGGCGCATCGGCAAAGTAGAACACCCATGCACCACCGGTCAAAACGGCAATCACCAGCCAAGCCGCCCATTTCGTTAGACGCATACGCCATTTGTAAGCGTCCCACTTTCGATTAAGCAGACGGATACGGGCGTTGCGGTCCCCCTCGATCCAGCGTTCCACCTGAACATAAAGATCAACCCAAACGGTTTGTGGGCAGGCAAAACCACACCAAACCCGCCCGAGCGCCGAGGTGAACAGGAACAAGCCCAGCCCCGCCATAATCAGTAATCCCGCAACGAAGTAGAATTCATACGGCCAAATCTCGATCCAGAACATGAAGAAACGGCGGTTGGCCATATCAATAAGGACCGCCTGATCGGGCATGTTCGGGCCACGGTCCCAGCGGATCCAAGGGGTGATGTAGTAAACCCCCAGCGTGAAGATCATCAGCCACCATTTAAGCTGGCGAAACTTACCCTTTACGCGCTTGGGAAAAACCGGTTCGCGGGCAGCGTACAGCTTTGGAGCGTCTTCATGGGTTTCAGTGCTCATTCGAGCCTCCAACTCACTGCCATATTCGACTATCGGCATGTTTTGCATGCCTGCGATCATCAAACCTTGATCTGTATCAAGAATTGATATTTAAGAAAAATGCCTGATCGGAAAAACCGACCAGGCCAGTTGGCGTCATATAACCTGACGCAAGGGGAGTATCGGGTGGAGGCTATTTACCTCCGCCCAATTCATGAACGTATACCGCGACCTGACGAAGCTGAGCCTCGTTCAGGCGTCCCTTGGTGGACCATGCTGGCATTACACCACCGCGGCTGTTCGTAATCGTTTCAGTGATTGTTTCCAGATCACCGCCATATAGCCAAAGCGCATCGGCAAGGTTTGGCGCGCCGGCATAAATGTCGCCGGTGCCGTCATCGCCGTGGCAAGCTGCACAATTTTCCTCAAAGACAACAACGCCCGCGCGGGCTAATGCCCCGTCCGTTGCACGACCCGTCAAGGACAGCACAAACTGCGCGGCTTGTGCGATTTCCTCAGGGCTGAGGTAATCATCGCCAAACACCGGCATATCGGAAAGGCGTGTGTCGTCATCCTCGTCTGCGCGGATACCGTGGCTGATTGTGGCGTAGATAGCTTCAATATCACCCCCCCACAGCCAGTCATCGTCGCGAAGGTTTGGATACCCCACACTACCCGCAGCGCCCGCACCGTGGCACTGGATACAGAAGGTCCGGAACACCGCAGCACCGGCAGAGACCGCATAGTTTCCCACTTCGGGGTCCCCGGCAATCGCAGCCAGATCAAGGCTTATGATCCTGTCGTTCAGCGGAGCATTGGCCGCATTCACGGCCGCAATATCCTTGGCAACTTCCCCGCGCGAGGAATACCCCAACAGCCCCGGCGTTGCGCCATTAATCAAAGGCCACGCAGGATACAAAATCATATATCCGATGCCCCAGACAATCGTCAGATAGAATGTCCACAACCACCAGCGCGGCATCGGGTTGTTAAGTTCGGTAATACCGTCCCACTCGTGTCCGGTGGTTTCGACAACCTTCTTCTTTTCAGGTTTTCTAGCCATTATCGTCTTCCTTGAATTCGTCGTTACGAAAAGGAATGTCGGAAATATCCTTATAGAGCGCCTTGGTCCCCGGACGGAAAGCCCACACAACGATGCCAATGAAAATCAACAGCAACGCGAGCATGCCCCAACTGTCAGCAAGTTGACGTAAAAAAGTATACATACCGTTCTCCCTCTACCGGCTTGCGTCTGGAATGAAGGTCGAGAAATCAACCAACGTGCCCAGCATTTGCAGATATGAAATCAACGCATCCGCTTCGGTCAGCTGTGGCTGGCCATCAAAGTTGCGTGTTTGCGCTTTTGGATAACGGGACAACAAACCATCCCAATCCGCGTCAGGATCAGCCTGCGCCCTGAAGTCGGCCAAAGCATTTTCCATCATATCATCTGTGTAAGGTACACCCACCCTGCGGTGGGCCTTCAGCAGATCCTCGATGTATTTGCCGTCAATCACGGTTTTCTCCAACCAACGATAGGATGGCATGATCGTCTCGGGAACCACATCGCGCGCTTCACGAAGATGCGCGGTGTGCCATTCATCCGAATACCGCCCCCCCACACGCGCCAGATCAGGGCCGGTTCGCTTGGAACCCCATTGGAACGGGTGGTCGTATTGCGACTCTGCGGCCAGCGAATAGTGACCGTAACGCTCCACTTCATCGCGAAGCGGGCGGATCATCTGGCTGTGACAAAGGTAGCAGCCTTCGCGCACATAGATATCACGCCCTGTCAGCTCCAACGGGGAGTAGGGGCGCATACCCTCTACATCCTCGATGGTGTTTTCAAGGTAGAACAGCGGGACGATCT
>CAKZNY010000075.1 GCA_937132145.1 uncultured Paracoccaceae bacterium
GCTAAGCCACCTGCAAATATCCAAAAAGTCATCATATCATCCCGTTTGATTCCGCGCCGACAGTATCCTCGCCCGCCCCCTGCTTGCAATGGCAGAAAAGCGCGCAGGGGGATTGCATGATGAATATGTCGTGAACTAGCATAAATACGCCGGAGTTTGGCAGGGACATCAAGCGTTTCTGCGGCATTCCATATGCAACACGTATCGCCCCGAAACAGGACCCCCGCTTATGAAACGTTATTCAGCATTTGCCATCGCCCGCGAAGCCTTCCGTTTTCATTCGGGATGGGAGCGTGCATGGCGATCCCCAACCCCCAAAGCCGAGTACGATGTCGTAATCGTGGGCGCAGGCGGACACGGGCTGGCGACGGCGTATTACCTAGCGAAGAATCACGGCATTACCAACGTCGCCGTTTTGGAAAAAGGCTGGCTTGGCGGTGGGAACACTGGGCGCAACACAACCATCATCCGATCTAATTATCTGCAAGACGAATCCGCCGCGATATTCGAGTTGTCGCGCAGCCTATACGAGGGTTTAAGCCAAGAACTGAACTACAATATCATGTTTTCGCCGCGTGGCGTGATGATGCTGGCGCAGACCGAACACGAACTGCGGGCGTGGAAACGCACTGCCCACGCCAACCGTCTTGCGGGCATAAAATCGGAAATGCTTACCCCCGAACGCATCAAGGAAATCGTCCCGATCATCGAGATTAACGGCCCCCGTTACCCCGTCCTCGGCGGCTTGTGGCAGGCGCGCGGCGGCACTGCACGGCACGATGCTGTCGCATGGGGATACGCGCGCGGCGCCTCGGATCGGGGCGTTGACATTATCCAGCAATGCGAAGTTACAGGCATCGACCAGACGGGGGGCAAAGTCACCGGCGTGCAAACCTCCAAAGGTGCGATCAAGTGCAAACAACTGTGCGTGGTTGTCGCTGGCAGCTCCGGCATTCTAGCTGATATGGCCGGATTTCGCCTGCCGATCGAGTCCATGTCCCTGCAAGCACTGGTATCCGAACCCATCAAACCCGTCCTCGATTGCGTGATTATGGCCAACACGGTGCACGGCTACATGAGCCAGTCCGACAAAGGCGAGTTGGTCATCGGTGGTGGTTCTGACGGGTTCAACAACTATACCCAACGCGGGTCGTTCCACCATATAGAGGAAACCGTCCGCGCCCTGATCGAAACCTTCCCTATCATCTCGCGCCTCAAACAACTGCGCCAATGGGGCGGGATTGTGGACATGACCGGCGACCGCTCGCCGATCATCGGTAAAACACCGCTCGAAGGCATGTTCATAAACTGTGGCTGGGGTACGGGTGGCTTCAAATCCATCCCCGGTTCAGGCTGGGCAACCGCCGAAATGCTGGCAGACGGCGAACCCCGCGATCTGGCCGCACCGTTTACGATGGATCGTTTCACGCAAGGCCGCATGATCGACGAATCCGTCGCAGCGGCGGTGGCACACTAATGGGTACGCAACCACAAATGGCCCGTATCCAATCCTTATCCACCCATCAGTATTCAGTGGTGGTGCTGCGGTCTGTATTGATAAACGCTTTCTGCAGGCTTGATCAAAAGCCAGATCAGATACAGCATAAACGACCCGACAATGTAGAAAACAGCCTGATTTACGGTGTCACCAGTCATAATACCAGTGTAGTCATAAATCAGTCGTCCGATCATATCCTGCACGCGAAGTACAAACGGAATAACAGCACGCTCAACAGCATTAAAAAAACTCATAATAATTACTCCACAACCAGACGGAAAAAATACAAGTGTCTGGATAACTTAAAGAGTAGCATATTTTCGGGTTTTTTGCAAGCAGGGCACATGTTGTACCCCAATAGCGGAGCGGCACTATGCCCTTGAACAAACAGTTAATCCCAAACGTAAAGTTCCTGCGTAAAGAGGTGATGTTGGTAATGCTGGTCCTTTGGCTGGGCAGCTCGGTCCTTTCGCTTTACATGGGGTGGGGGTCGGTTTTCCCGGCCATTGGTGCCATCGCGCTGTCCATCGGGCTGTCGATTTTCCTGACCCACCGCTACACTTCGCAAGAAGAACGCCGCCTCTGGGATAACCAGAAAGAGGTCCAGCAGCGCATGATCTGGCGCTACATGCAAATGGTCCGCAGCGGTCGCCAAGGGAGCGATCCGCTGAACCTCGAACAACTCGCCGAACGGATCGAGGGCAGTTTCGAAAGCATGATCGCCTCCAAAAGCGCCGAGGCAAAGCTGGAAACATATCGTTACGAAATGGTATACTCCGTCCTTGGAACCCTGCAATGGGGTCTGGGCGGAATGTTGGTAGATTGGATACATTGAAATGCTGATGCTAAAATGCCCCAACTGCGGTGTAACCGCCGAAGAAACCGAATTCGTCCCGGGCGGCGAGGCGCATCTGACGCGGTACACCTCGGGGTCCGACAGCCAAGCCTTCTCCGATTACCTGTTTGCGCGCAAAAACCCGCGCGGTGTGCATTTTGAACGCTGGCGGCACGCGTTTGGCTGCGGCAAGTGGTTCCACGCCGCCCGCTGCACCGCCACATTAGAGGTATTCGGCACCTACACGGCCCAAACCTCGGCCCCGCCCGATGACATACTCAAAGCGATCAAAGCCAAACGACCGGAATGGGAGGGCTTCAAATGAGCGCGCGCCTGCCCTCCGGCGGTTCCATAATCGACCGCGAAACTCTGGTTTCCTTCACCTTTAACGGTAAGACCTTTAAGGGCTACAAAGGTGACACGCTCGCCTCCGCCCTGCTGGCAAATGGTCAAACCTTGGTGGGTCGCTCATTCAAATACCACCGCCCGCGCGGCATCATGGCCAGCGGTGTCGAAGAACCGAACGCGCTTGTGAACATGGGGCAGGGGAGCCGTTTCGAGCCCAACCAACGCGCCACCACGACCGAGGTTTTCGACGGCCTGACCGCCACCTCGCAAAACCACTGGCCCAGTCTTGAATTTGATATTGGGGCGATAAACAACAAAGTCCCGGGCCTTCTACCTGCCGGATTTTACTACAAAACCTTCATGAAACCGCAATGGGCATGGAAACACCTGTTCGAGCCGCTCATCCGCAAATCCGCTGGTCTTGGCAACGCCCCGCGCGAAGCTGACGCCGACCGATACGAATACTTTTACGTCTACGTTGACGTGCTGATCGTTGGCGGCGGCATGGCTGGCCTCGCTGCGGCGCATGAGGCAGGCGCATCCGGCGCGAAAGTCCTGTTGATGGAGCAAACCGCAAACCTCGGCGGTCGTCTCGCCGTGGACGAGGCTGTGATTAACGGCAAACCCTCCGCCGACTGGATCGCCCAAATCATCGCTGACCTTGAAGCGATGAAAAACGTCACCATCCGCACCCGCATGATGGGTTCCGGCGTTTTCGACCACGGCTATGCGATGGGATATGAACGCATCACCGATCACGCGCCCAATGATACCGCCCCTCGCCACCGCCTCTGGCGTATCCGCGCCAAACGGATTGTTACGGCAACAGGTGCATTGGAACGCCCGCTTTCCTTCGCGGGCAACGATATCCCCGGCGTCATGCTCGCCTCCGCCGTGCGCGATTACGCCAGCCTTTTCGGCGTCAGCGCAGGGGAACGCATCGTCGTGGTCACCAACAACGACGATGCCTACCGCACCGCCATCACCATGAAAAACGCAGGCTTGGAGGTCCCCGTAATTCTTGATGCCCGCGCGCAAGCCAACGGCCCTCTCCCGACCGAGGCCCGTGCCCTCGGCATCCGCGTCGAGGTTGGCAAGGCCATCGCATCCGTTAAAGGCTACAAATCCGTAACCGCCGTCGAAATCTGTTCCCAAGCAGGCGAGGGCACCCCGCTTGAAACCATCCCCTGCGACGTGGTCGCCATGTCTGGCGGCTGGTCCCCGGTCGTCCACCTGTGGTCCCACTGTGGCGGAAAACTCAACTGGGACGAGGGCAACGCCATGTTCTCCCCCGATCCAACCAGACCACCACTGGGCGCAGACGGCACCGGTTTCGTCCTCACCGCCGGAACAGCATCCGGCGACCTTTGTACCGCGCCAGCCCTGCAAAACGCCCTTAACGCAGGTCGCCAAGCGGCAACCGAGGCGGGCTTTAGCCCCGTCGAGAGCGCCGCTCCTGTCGTTGTCGCAAGCGCTGAGGATCCGATGATGCCGGTCTGGTCCATGCCCCAAAACGCACCCTACAAGCTGCGCTCCAAATCATGGCTCGACTTCCAGAACGACGTCAAAGTTTCCGACGTCCGCCTCGCCGCTCAGGAAGGTTACGAGAGCGTCGAGCACACCAAACGCTACACCACCCTTGGCATGGCAACCGACCAAGGCAAGCTGTCCAACATCAACGGCCTCGCCATCCTCGCTGACGCCCTGAATGCGCCAATCCCGAACGTCGGCACCACAACCTTCCGCCCGCCCTACACACCAATCTCCCTTGGCTCCATCGCCGGAGAGGCTCGCGGCGCGTTATTCAAACCCACCCGCAAATCCCCCATCGACGCGTGGCAAGACGCCAACAACGCCATCTGGGAACCCGTAGCCGACTGGCGCCGCCCCTACACTTACCGCCGCAACGGCGAAACCACCGCACAAGCCGTCACGCGCGAAATCATCAACACCCGTACAGGCGTTTCCATCCTCGACGCCTCGACCCTTGGCAAAATCCTCGTCAAAGGCCCGGATGCCGCCAAATTCCTCGACCTCGTCTACACCAATATGATGTCCACGTTAAAAATCGGTAAATGCCGCTACGGCCTGATGTGCACCGAAAACGGCTTCCTGTTCGACGACGGCGTCGTTGCCCGCCTAAGCGAGGACGAATTCCTCTGCCACACCACTTCGGGGGGATCCGACCATGTGTACGCATGGATGGAAGAATGGTTGCAAACCGAATGGTGGGATTTCCAAGTCTACACCACCAACGTCACCGAACAATTTGCCCAGATCGCGATCGTCGGCCCGAACGCCCGAAAAGTGCTGGAAAAACTCGGCGGCATGGATGTCTCCAGCGAGGCCCTCCCGTTCATGGGGTTCTCGGACGGCGAACTGGCAGGGATTCAAGCCCGCCCCTTCCGCATCTCGTTTTCAGGCGAGCTATCCTTCGAGATCGCCATCCCCGCCGCCCAAGGCCAAGCCTTCTGGGACAGAGTTCTGGAGGCAGGCGAGGCATTCGGCATCATGCCCTACGGAACCGAGGCCCTGCACGTCATGCGCGCCGAAAAAGGTTTCATCATGATCGGCGACGAGACCGACGGAACCGTCATCCCCCAAGACCTGAAACTCGGCTGGGCTGTGTCGAAAAAGAAAGCAGACTTCATCGGCAAACGCGCCATGGAACGCGAATTCCTGCAACGCGAGGACCGCAAACAACTGGTCGGATTACTGACCGAAAACCCGACTGACATTCTGCCAGACGGCGCACATGCAGTGGAGGGTGGCAAAAACCGCTACGGTCAGGAAAACATGATAGGTCACGTGACCTCGACCTACTTCTCACCCACCCTGAACCACTCCATCGCCATGGCGCTGATCAAAGGCGGCAACAAGCGCATGGGCGAGGTCCTGACCTTCCCGCTGGGCGATAAGGTGATCAAAGCCACGGTCGTTGATCCGGTTTTCTACGATAAAGCAGGAGAGCGCCAAAATGTCTAACGCTGTTTCCATCCTGAACGGAGCCTCGTCCAACGGGGCCGTTAAGATCACCGAGGCAGGACTTCGCGGCATGATTACGCTGCGCGGTGACCTCTCCTCCGCACAGCTAATAACTGCCGTTTCAGCGGCCGTGGGGTTGGGCATTCCAGCGCAGCGCAAGGTCAACCACGGCCCTATGGGCGGCGTTGCGTGGATGTCCCCCGACGAACTTTTGCTGCTGGTGGATTATGACAAAGCTGCGGCGATCACGGCTGATATTTCAGGGGCACTGACGGGCGAGCACCACATGGCCGTCAACGTCTCCGATGCCCGCGCGGTGTTTGCGATCAAAGGGGTGGGGGGGCGCGAAGTTCTCGCCAAAGGTGCCCCCGTCGACCTTTCCCCCGAGGCATTCGGCATTGGTGACATACGTCGCACCCGCATCGGTCAACTAGCCGCTGCGTTCTGGATGACGGACGACGAAACATTTGAACTCGTCTGTTTCCGCTCTGTCGGGGCATTTATGTTTGACTGGTTGACCAACGCCGCGCGCGAAGGCAGCCTGCCGGAATACCTCTGAAAGCCATGCACGCGGCGCATATCGACAATCTCTCTTTATCTGATGTGCTATCCGTTTCCGACTCCTATGTTACGTATAGGTTAAGGCAGTAAAGCTGACTTTTATAACACATTGGAGTATACATCATGACCAACGAAATTCACCAGCCATCCTTAAGCGAGATCCGTGCCTTTGAAGATAAGGCACGTGTATTGCGTGCAGAAGCGATGCGCGACCTCTCCAAAGCCAGCGCTTCCTACATCGCGAACCTGGTGCACCGCGCAGTTGACGCATTCTCGCGTCCTGCACACGCATAAACCCTAAAATTTCCTCCCAAGATTTGGGCTGTCTTCACGACAGCCCTTTTTTTTGCTCGCAACACAGGTTAGAGGGTCCCCATGACAGATATTCAAACACGCCCCGTAATTCGCCTTTTACCCAAAACCAACGCCCAGCGTCTTCGCTTCGGTGCGCCTTGGGTGTTTTCCGACCAACTGGTTCTGGATCGCCGTACCAAGGCGATTCCAGCTGGCAGCATCGTTGAGATTCAGGATAAAGAGCGCAAACCCATCGCGCTGGCCGCTTTCAACGCCAACTCCAAAATCATAGCCCGCGTGCTGGATACGGACCTTGAGGCTGACATTAACGTTGAATGGTTTACAAAACGTATACGCCGCGCATTTGAGCTGCGTGAAACCCTGCACAGCACCCCGTTCTACCGCTTGATCCACGCCGAGGCTGACGGCATGCCCGGTGTTATCATCGACCGGTTTGGTGATACGGCCGTGATCCAGCCAAACGCGGCTTGGGCGGATGCGCGCCTCGACGACATCGTCACAGCACTTTGCGATGTTACGGGTGTGGTTAACGTGCTGAAAAACGCCAATGGTCGCGCCCGAACGCTGGAAGGGCTGAACGAGGAGACCGTGGTTCTTCGCGGTGAAATCAACGATCTTATCCCAGTGCCGATGAATGGAGCCACCTATATGGCGGACCTCATGGGTGGCCAGAAAACCGGCTTGTTCTATGATCAGCGCCCCAATCACGCGTTCGCAGCAAACCTCGCTAAAGGCAAAACCATGCTGGATGTGTTCAGCCACGTCGGCGGGTTTTCATTGGCCGCTTTGGCGGCTGGAGCAACCAGCGCGTTGGCGGTGGATGGCTCCGTGCCTGCGTTGGAACTGGCCACAAAAGGCGCTGAAGCAACTGGTGTTGCCGACAAGTTCGAAACCCTGAAAGGCGATGCGTTCGACACGATGATTGCTATGGGCAACGAGAAACGCTCGTTTGGCGTTGTCGTTTGCGACCCACCAGCCTTCGCCCCTTCCAAGCAAGCTTTGGAGGCGGGTCTTCGCGCCTATGAACGGATTGCCCGGCTCGGCGCGAAACTCGTCGAACCCGGTGGTTATCTTGTGCTTTGTTCCTGCTCCCACTCCGCCGATCTGTCCCGCTTCCGCGAGATCAGCCTGCGCGGTATCGGCAAGGCAGGGCGACGTGCACAGATCGTTTCAACCGGTCAAGCTGGACCAGACCACCCGACGCACCCCTACTTGGCCGAAACATCCTACCTTAAAACGCTTTTCTTAAGGCTTGATTAATGCGCGTACTTCTAGACGCGTGCATCATTTTCCCGACAGTGATGCGCGAAATGCTGATGGAGACCGCCGCATTGGGCGGTTTCACCCCGCTATGGTCCAACGAAATCCTTGAGGAATGGCGGCATGCCGCAGGCCGCGCAGACTTCGAAATGGGCGGCATAGCTGGCGTCGAAATCGCATTGCTAAAAGCCAGTTGGCCAGACGCGATGGTACAGACCAACCCCGAAGTGATCGAGACCCTATCGTTACCAGACCGCAACGACCGCCATGTCCTTGCCGCTGCAATCGCAGGCGAGGCGGAGTTTTTGCTAACCAAAAACCTCAAAGACTTCCCGACAAAGACACTTGCCCGTCACGACATCATCCGCCGCGAACCCGATGGTTTTCTGATGGAGCTCGCCCAGAACGGCCCTGTCGATATGCTAGAGGTGGGCCGAAAAGTCCAAGCGCGCGCAGTCAAAGCCTCCGGTCGCCCACAACTTATCCGCCCCTTGTTGAAGCGGACCGGCCTGCCACGCATGGGCAAATTTCTCGAAGCCGCGTTTGGCGAGGAAAGCTAAAGTTTAATCATAGCGCAACCGCCGAGCGAAGCGAGGCTTGGCCCAACCGAA